>JAEUJG010000330.1 GCA_016794765.1 Spirochaetaceae bacterium
CGCGCGGACAGCTGGCCATGGGCCTGCGCTGCTACATACCCGCCCTCGGCAAGCGCGGCGCCGAAGCGATTCCCTCCTGGCGGAGGAGGATGCTCACCGGGCTGCTCTACAATTTCAGGGGAAGGCCCCATTTCATATCCTATCGCTTCGAGGACGCCGGCCTCGCCGTGAGACTCTGCCGCGCCCTGGGCGCGATGGTCGCCGTCTGGACCGTGAAGACACGCGGGGACGGCGAACGGCTCCTCGCCAAATACGACGCGATCATCTTCGAGGGATTCCTTCCGTGAGGCGCGGCGGAAAAGGCGCGACGCGCGGCGCCGGGGTCAAGAAGATTCCCTGGGGCATGATGGTCCTGACCTTCCTCCTCGCCCTCGTCTACGAGGCGCTCCACCTGACGCCGCTGAAGCACCTCGCGCGGAGGCTCTTCGTCAAGGTCGAAGGGCGCCGCGCGACGGTGGCCGGCCTGCCCCTCGTCGAGTACCGCAAGGACGACGGCAAGCGCAAACGGCTCGTCATCGCGCAACACGGCTACGGCGCCAGGAAGGAAGGGATGCGCGATTTCGCGGTCAGGCTGGCGGCCGCGGGCTATTTCGTCGTGACGCCGGACGCGGTGGGGCACGGCGAGCGGGACGAGCCCGGCGGCCGAGGCATTCCCGAGATCGTCGAACGCACGGTCGCCGAGTACGACGCCCTGATCGAGGCCTATCGCGGCAGGCCGGAGGTGGACGCGGAAAATTTCTCCATCGTCGGCAGGTCCATGGGCGGCTCGATCGCCTATCGCTACGCGCT
The DNA here is from genome assembly GCA_016794765.1 of Spirochaetaceae bacterium. Lineage (GTDB taxonomy): Bacteria > Spirochaetota > Spirochaetia > Treponematales > Rectinemataceae > JAEUJG01. The sequence goes on from JAEUJG010000330.1 coordinate 790, forward strand.
CCGGGGACGCTACAAGCCCCGGGCCATCGCGCCGACGATCACCTCGCCCGACTTCCGGGACCTCGTGGACTACCAGCTCGGCCTCTCCCGCTACGAGGGCCACCGGATAGTCCACCTCGAGGACTCGAGGGAGATCGAGGAGCGGAACCGCCTCCTCGAGGAAACGAACCACTTCGAGGAGCTCGTCGCCCTCGAGGACGTCGCCGTGCTCGCGCAGAACATGCGCTTCGATTTCCTCGTCAGGCCCGACGGCAGCGAGCGGCTCGTCCGCGCGCGCGCGGCCCGGAAGGCGGGGATCGACGCGCGCGCCTTCGAATTCCGTTGCCTCTTCGCCTTCTTCCACTATAGTCCCGACCGCGCCCAAAAAAACATCATCGCCTTCCTGAAGGCGCAGGGCTAGGAGACTGGTCTTCAGATGTTCCGCGTCATGTAGGAGGCGAAGGCGTCCTTCGCCTCGGACAGCTTCATGCTGATCCTGATCTCCCGTCCGTCCTCCAGGACGACGCTATGGTTGGCGATCGCGTGGACATAGTCGAGGTTGACGATGTAGCTCTTGTGGCAACGGAGGAATCGGGGATCGTCGCACCGCTTCGCGAAATCGTCGAGGCGGCAATAGAAACGCAGGTCGCCCTGCCGGGAGCTGTGCACGATGACGACCCGCGCGTCGCTTTCGACGAAAACCACCTCGTCGAAGCGGATCTTGTAGCTTCCCTGCCGGTTTTGGAGGAGAACGAAGCGCCCGCTCTTGCGGGCCAGGCAGTCGACCGCCTGGTCCATCGCCGCGGCGACCGCGGATGCGGCGATCGGCTTGAGGAGGTATCGAAGGGCATGCACGCCGTAGCCGTCGATGGCGTGTCCCCTCGAATTGGTCGCGAAGATTATGCAACAGGCCTCGTCATGCTCGCGGATCTCCCGCGCGACGTCGACACCGTTGGTCAAGCCCATGTACACGTCCAGAAAGACGATGTCGAAGGTCCCGCCCTTTCCGATGGAAAGAAGGAGATCCTCGCCGCTGGCGAAGCGCTTGATATCCAGGGGGACGGAGCCTTCGCGGCCATAGGCCTCCAGGAAGCCATGGAGCTTTTCGAGTTCAGGCTCCTCGTCGTCGCACAAGCCGACCGTCAACATTCCCTGACTCCCGCCCGATCCTAATAAGGATGATTATGCCGTTCTTCAGCCCGGTCATTCCCACCATCACGCTCCTGGCGCAAATGGTGATCGAGTATAGCACGCTCGAAAGGCGTCGAACACCGGCTACGCACTTGCGGGTGCGCGGCCTGTCCCTCGCCGTGGTCTACGGCGGCTACTGGCTCCTCGGCCTCTCGGGCGCCAGGAGTTTCCTCGCCTATTATCCCCTCACCCTCGCCTATGTGCTGGCTTGCCTATACCTCTTCGAAGAGAGCCTGGCGCAAAAACTCTTCCTGTACTTCGCTTCCTGGGGCGTCACCACCTTCGTGTCCACGCTCTGCAACTGGATCGCCGGCTGGCTTTCGGGCGGCGACGGGAGGCAGGCCGCGTTCCGCTGCGTCCTGTATGCTTGCGCCTACCTCGTCATCCTTCCGCTCTACCTGAAATTCTGGCGGCGGCGGGTCAAGGAGATCCTGGCCCTCTTCGAGAAGGGCAACAAGATCTACGCCGCCTATCCCTTCCTGGCCTTCGTCCTCTTCACCTTGCTGTTCGGACCCGCGAGCCAACCCGCCACCTTCGGCCGGTTCGCCGTCATGGTGCTCTTCGAAGGTCTCGTAGTCTTCAGTTATTACCTGCTGTTCTCGCAGCTCCACGCGGCCTATGCGAAGATGCGGGCCGAAGAGAACCTGCGGAACACCGAGCGCCTGGTGCTGCTCCAGAAGAAATACTACGAGCAGGTGGAATCGAGCATTCGGCGGCAGCGGGAGCTGTCGCATGACGCGCGACATCACCTCGTGGCGATCGCGTCCCTGGCCAAGGAGGGGGATTACGATGGATTGGGGCGCTACACCGATCGGCTCCTCGCCCGTTTCGACGGGGAGAGGCCCTTGCGCTTCTGCGAGAACTCCGTCGCGAACGCCGTCATCGGCGGCTACCTCGAGATCGCCGCGGAGAAGGGCATCGCGATCTCCGTGGAGCTCGACCTGCCCGCGGACATCGGCATCGACGCCTATGAACTCTGCACCGTCTTCGGCAACACGCTCGAGAACGCGGTCGAGGCCTGCGAACGGATTCCAACCGTATCGGAGCTCCACTCCCGACGCCGCATCGACGTAAAATCCAAGGTGCACAGGGACCGCCTCATCATCAGCGTCGAGAACAGCTATGCAGGCGATATACGAAAGACCCGGGAATCTTTCCTATCGAGCAAGGGCTCGCTCGGCGGCGTCGGCCTCGCGAGCGTGCGCAACGTCGTGGAAAGCCACGATGGCTGCCTTACTTGCGAAACCGCTGACGGGATCTTCTCGCTGTCGGCGGTCCTCTGCCTGTCGCGGAGGCCGCCGGAGCCTCGTCTATAAAGATTTTTTCGTTCGCCTGTCCGCGACAATCGTGCTAGACTAGGTAAGTTTCCTTTCGAAAAAAGGAGTAATCCATGACGAAGGATCTCGCGCGGCTCCTCGAGGCCGCCTTGCCCACCGGCGCGGAATGGGCCTCGCTCCGCCGCGTCCGCTCTGTCGAGCGGAGCTACTCGGCACGCGACGGCAAGTTCGACGCCGCCCTCGTCTTCGAGGACGAGGGGTACATGATCGAAGTGCTCTCCGGCGGCCAGTTCGGCTACGCCGCGGCCGCCTCCGCCGATCCGGCCGCCCTGAAGCGGGCCGCCGAGCGCGCCCTGGCCCTCGCCGAGGCCGCCTCGCCGCTCGCCCTCGCCCGCTTCAGCCCGGCGGTCCGCCCCGCGTGGAAGCACCGCTGGGAGACGCCCCGCGCCAAGGCCGGCCTCCTCGGCGCCGATCTCCTCGCCGGCGCGGCGGTCGCCATGTCCGCCGCCATGCGCCTCGACCCGCGCATCATCCAGACGACGGCCGCCGTCGAAACCCGCGACATCGAGGTGGAGATCGTCTCCACCTCCGGAGCGGCCCTCGAGCAGGTCCTCCACCTCGTCTCCACGGGCAAGAACGCCGTGGCCCGCGAGGGCAACGTCGTCCAGAACCGCTCGGGCCACGGGCCCCGCGGCGAATTCCGCCAGGCCGGTTCCGAGTTCCTCGACCTCCCCGCCCTCGAGGAGGCGGCGCGCAAGACGGCCCGCGAGGCCCTGGAGCTCCTCGGCGCGGAGGATTGCCCCTCCATGACGGGCGACCTCGTGCTGGCGCCGGACCAGATGATGCTGCAGATCCACGAGAGCGTGGGGCACCCCTGCGAGCTCGACCGCATCCTCGGCGACGAGCGCAACTACGCGGGCTCCACCTTCGTCAAGCTAGAGGACATCGGCACGCTCCGCTACGGCTCCGAGCTCATGAACGTGACCTTCGACCCGAGCCTGGCGGGCGAGGCCGCCTCCTACGGCTTCGACGACACCGGCGCCGAGGCCAAAAAGGAATTCATCGTGGAGAAGGGCGTCCTCGTGCGGGCGCTCGGCGGACTCGAAAGCCAGGCGCGCTCCGGCAAGCCCGGCGTCGCCGACCAGCGCGCCGAGGGCTGGCGCCGCCCGCCCGTGGACCGCATGGCCAACCTGAACCTCGAGCCGGGCGCCTCCAGCTTCGCCGAGATCGTGGCCTCCGTCGAGCGCGGCGTCTACATGGAGGCCAACCGCTCCTGGTCCATCGACGACTTCCGCAACAAGTTCCAGTTCGGCTGCGAGTACGGCCGCCTCATCGAGGACGGCAAGCTCGGCCGCGTCGTGCGGAACCCCAACTACCGCGGCATCTCCTCCTCCTTCTGGAGGAACCTCCGCATGGTCGGCGACCGCTCGACCTTCGAGGCCTACGGCACGCCGAACTGCGGCAAGGCCGAGCCGAACCAGGTCCAGTTCGTGGGCCACGCCAGCCCGACCTGCGCCTTCCGCGGCGTGGAGATCTTCGGAGGTGAAGCATGAACGCGATGCGCGATCTCGAAAGCCGCTTCGACCGCGCGGCCGGCGCCCTCCTCGGCGCCCTCAAGGCCGGCGAGGAGCTCTCCCTGGAATTCGCCGGCGAAAGCTCCCTCTTCATGCGCTTCAACCAGGCGCGCGTCCGCCAGATCGGCGCGGTCGAGGACGCGATGGTCGACTTCAAGTTCTGCAGGGACGGACGGACCTCCCGCCGGATCCTCACCCTGACGGGCGAGGCCGGACGCGACGCCGAGCTCGCGGCCCGCGCCCTCGAGGCCGCCCGCGCGGAGGCGGCGCTCCTCCCCGTGGATCCCTACCAGGTCCTGCCCGCCGCCGGCGGAAGCTCTTCGGAAACCTTCCCCGGCAAGCTGCCGGATCCGGACGCGGCGCCGAAGGAGGTTCTCGGTCCCGCCGCGGGCATGGACTTCGTCGGCATCCACGCCCAGGGCGCGGTCGCCCGCGGCGCCGCCAACTCCAAGGGCGCCCGCCACTGGTTCGCGGCGGAGAACTTCTCCACGGACTGGTCCGCCTGGCTCCCGAGCGGCAAGGCCGTCAAGTCCTGCTACGCCGGCCGCGAATGGGACTCCGGCGAGCACGCGCGGCGCCTCCAGGCGGCGCGTCCCCTCCTTGAAGGCGTCGCGAAGCCCGACAAGGTCCTGGAACCGGGCTCCTACCGCGCCTACGTCTCCCCCGGCGCCCTCGAGGAGCTCATGGTCTTCTTCTCCTGGCGCGGCCTTTCGGAACGCGAATTCCGCGAGGGCGAGAGCTCCTTCATGGCCCTCCGCGAAGGCCGGAAGTCCCTGTCGCCCAAGTTCGCCCTGACCCAGGACTTCACGCTCGGCGTGGAGCCGCGCTTCAACGAACTCGGCGAGGTCGCTCCCGAGCGCCTCGTCCTCATCGATGGCGGCAGGCTCGCGAGCAGCCTCGTGTCCGCGCGGACCGCCCTCCAGTACGGGGTCGCCTCCAACGCGGCGCCCGAGCACGAAGGCCTGCGCTCCCCCGCGGTGGCCCCCGGCGGCCTCGCGGAGGCCGACGCCCTCAAGGCCCTCGGCACCGGCCTCTATGTCTCCAACTTCCACTACGCGAACTGGAGCGATTTCGAGAACGCCCGGGTCACCGGCATGACGCGCTTCGCCTGCTTCTGGGTCGAAGGGGGCAAGATCGTCTCCCCGATCAAGGACATGCGCTTCGACGAGAGCCTCTACGACCTGTTCGGCGCCAACCTCGAGGACCTGACGCGCGAGCGGAGCCTCATCCCCGCGGTCGGCAGCTACGGGATGCGCGACATAGGCGGTATGCTCCTGCCCGGACTCCTCGTGAACGGCCTTCGTTTCACGCTTTAAAACCGGCTTGCCTCCCGGCTTCGCCGCCTGAAGGCTCCGCCAAAAAACAAAGGCCCGCGGTCCTACGACCGCGGGCCTTTCCTTTTCCGGAAGGAGATCAGGCCTTCTTGGCGGCCTTCGCCTTGGGCTCGGTCTTGGCCTTGGGCTTGGCCGCGGCCGGCTTGGCTTTTTTGGCCTTCGGCGCCGCGGCTCCGCCCTTCTTGGCGCCCGCCTTGAGGGCGGCCTTGGAAGCGGCGGGCTTGACGGATTTGGTCTTCTTCTCGGCCTTGGGGGCGGACTTGGGCGCCTTGCCCTCGGCGGCCTGCTTGCGGCCGCGGCCCTTCTTCGCTTCCGGAGCGGCGGCCTCGGGATTCTTGCGCGGACGGCCGCGGCGCTTCTCCCCGCCCTCGGACGAGGCCTTCTTGGGCGCGGCCGCGATGGCGGCGGCGAGGGCGAAATCGCGGAGCCGCTCGAGGACGGCGGCCGTGCGCTTGGCCTCCTGCTCCGACACGAGCCCGTCCGCCGCGGCGTAGGCGGCGGCGACGACGGGTTCGGCGTCGGCGAGGACCCGGCGACCCTCGGCCGTCACGGCGATCCGCTTGACGCGGCCGTCGGCCTGGTCGCCGGAGCGCTTGACGAGGCCCTTCTTCTCCAGGGAGGTCCGGAGCACCATGGCGGTGGTCGAATCGGTCTCGAGGGCGGCGGCCAGTTCGGCCTGCGAGAGACCGTCGCCCTTGCCGAGGGCCGTGAGGGCCCCGAACTGGGCGTAGGTCAGGTCCTTGAGGCGGAGGGCCGCCTCGACGGCCTTCCGGATCCTCTGCTGGACGCTCGCGGCGAGCTCGAAAAGGTGGCGGGCTGAAACAATATCGGAATTCACGGCATTCCCCTGACAATTAAGATGATTTAATTTTATTTGTAATTTTTACAATTGTCAACTGATGCCGCCGAATATCCCCATTTCCCGCTCCGCCCCGGCCAGGAAGGCCTCCAGGGCCGCGGCGGCGGGGAACGTGGCCCGGAAAAGCGTCGGTCCGCCGCCGCCCTTGCCCCCCAAGGCCTCCGCGCCGGGCTTGAGCAGCGCCGAAAGCGAGGTGGCGGCCGGTCCCCGGGAAGGGTCGGGGGCGGGAACGGAGGCGCAGGCGGTCAATTCGGGGAGGCTCGCG
>JAEUJG010000423.1 GCA_016794765.1 Spirochaetaceae bacterium
CCCTCCACGCCGAGCTCCGGCGCGGCGGCACACTCATCAGGCGCGAAACCTTCTCCTACGCCCCGTGCTCACGCAGCCAGCGGTCGAGACTGGTCGAGGAGCTCGAGACCCGCGAGCGCGTCGAGACGAGCTATGGCGCCCGCGGCGAAATCCTGGCCACCCGGCGGCTCAAGGAAGGGACCGAGGTTTTCCGGACGGAATACGGCTACGATCCGAAGGGACGGCTCCTCTTCGAACAGACGTGGCGCGGCGCCTCGCTCGCGCGGCGCAGCCTGGAATACGACGAGGCGGGCGAGCCGCGGCGCGAGGAGCGGTGGAAGGACGGCGCCCTCGTCGCCGTCGCGCTCCTCGAGGCTTCGGGCCTCCGCGTGGAAGAGCTCTACGACGGCGGACAACTGGTCCTCCGCGTCTATTACGAGGGAGGACGGAAGGTGAAGGAAGAATTCATCGAAGGCGGGGTCGTGCGCCGCACGAGGGAATACCGATGAGACGGAGCGCCTGGATGCGCTTCGTCTCGAAGCGCTGGTTCGCCGCCCGCCGGGCCTCCGGCGGTTCGGCCTCGGCCGTCCTGGCCGCCGCCGGCATCGGGGTGGGCGTCGCCGCCCTCGTCGTCGTCCTCGGCGTGATGAACGGCTTCCAACTCGGCTATGTCGAATCCATCCTCGAGATCTCGAGCTTCCACCTCCGGATCGAGGACGAGCGCGCAGGCGGACCCGACGAAGGGCTCCTTGCCGCCCTCGCGGCCCGGCCCGGCGCCCGGTCGGTCCTGCCCTTCGCCGAGACCCAGGTCATCCTCTCCACCGCGGAGGGAAGAAGCCTCCCCATCAAGCTTCGGGCCCTTCCCTCCGACGCCGCCCGCCGCGATCCGGCCCTCATTACCGCCTTGGGCCTGAATCCTGCGGAGCCCGAGCTTTTTCCCGCGGGCGGCGGACTCGTCCTCGGTGCCGAACTCGCGCGCTACCTCAACCTCTCCGTCGGCGAGGAGATCGAGGTCCTCGCCGTCTCCTCCGATCCGGAGGAGGGCGTGGAGACCCGGATCCTGCCCTTCCGCGTTGCCCGCACCTACCGCTCGGGCTATTACGACTTCGATTTCGGCCTCGGGTTCGTCTCCTTCGAGGACGCCGAGGCGCTCTTCCCCCGGGAAGGCCCCGTTTCCTACGTCTACGGCGTGAAGCTCGAGGATCGCTACGCCGACGGCGCCTTCGCCGCCGGAGCCCGGGCGATCCTTGCCGGGCGCGGACTGCCCGGGACCGCGCTCGAAACCTGGCGCCGCTACAACCGCTCCTTTTTCGGCGCCCTCAAGACGGAAAAAACCCTCATGATGCTCCTCGTCGGCCTGATCTTCCTCGTGGTCGGCGTCAACATCAACCATGCGATGCGCCGCGCCGTCGCCGAACGGATGGAGGACATCGCCCTCCTCAAGGCCGTCGGCGGCGGAGCCGAGGAACTCCGTTCGGTCTTCGTCCTCGAAGGCCTCGCCATCGGCGCCGGCGGAGCCTTCTTCGGCCTCCTCGCGGGCCTCCTCATCGCCGTCAACGTCAACGAGGTCTTCGGCCTCGTCGAGGCCCTCGTCAACGGCGCCGTCGCCCTCTGGGCCCGCCTCTCGGGCGGCGGCGGCGCGGACTTCCGCGTCTTCTCCCCGCAGTACTTCTACCTCATGGAGGTCCCCGTGCGCGTCCTCTTCCCCGAAACCCTCTTCATCGTCGCCGCGGCGGTGGCCTCGGCGGCCGCCGCCGCCGGTTCGGCCGCCGCCCGGGTTTCCGGCCTCGCCCCCGCCGAGGTGCTCCGCTATGAGTGAGACGATCATCGAGTGCGCCGCCCTCGGCAAGGTTTTCGCCAGCGCCGCGGAGGATCTGGCCGTGCTCCGCTCCGTCGACCTCCGCGTCGAGCGCGGCGCCAGGATAGCCGTCACCGGCGCGAGCGGCTCCGGCAAGAGCACCCTGCTTTCCATCCTCGGCGGCCTCGACCGCGCGAGCTCGGGATCGCTCCGCGTCGGCCCCTACGAACTCTCGAGCCTGCCCGAACGCCGGCTGACCGAGTACCGCGCCGCCTTTGTCGGCTTTGTCTTCCAGTTCCACTACCTCCTCAAGGATTTCAGCGCCTTGGAGAACGTCGCCTTGCCCGCCTTCATGCGCACGGGAGACCGGAAGGCGGCCTTCGCCCGCGCCGAGGCCCTGCTCGCAGACGTGGGCCTCGCCGAACGCCTCGGCCACTATCCCTCCCAGCTTTCCGGAGGGGAGCGGCAGCGCGCCGCCATCGCGCGGGCCCTCGTCAACGCCCCCTCCCTCGTCCTCGCCGACGAGCCGACGGGCAACCTCGACGCCGCCAACGCGCGCGGCGTCCGCGAGCTCCTCTTCGGCCTCTCGGAAAAATACGGCACGACCCTCGTCC
>JAEUJG010000376.1 GCA_016794765.1 Spirochaetaceae bacterium
GGGTCGCCAGGTCGCTCCGCAGGTAGGCCTCGGCCTCGGCGAAGCGGCCCGAGGCCTGGACACCGCCGCGGCCGATCGCGTCGGCCGCGGCCTTGCAGGCGCGGAAGGGCTCGGAAAGGAAGCCCATGAGGCGGGATCGGACATTCTCCGTCTCGCTCGAAAGGAGGCGCGCGGAATAGTCGGCGGCGATGAGTCCCTGGCTCCGCAGGGTCACCGCGACGACGAGGGCGACCGACAGGAGGAGCATGGCGGCGAAAGGCGCGATGACCACGAAGCGAAGCGAAGCCGTCCGGCCGCTTATCCGCATCAGGCCCCCTTCCCGCGGGCGACGGAACCGCGGATGCCTAAACTCTAGGTCCCGGGCGCCGCCCGATCAAGGTGCCGCCGGCCTTTAGCGTCCCGGCTTCCGCATGAAGCGGCGCTTCTCGTCGGGCAGGTCCAGCGCGATGGTGCCGCCGGGATTCATGATGCCCTTCGGATCGAGGTGCTTCCGGATGGCGCGGAAGAGCGCGATCGCCTCGGGACCCACGTCGCCCTCGAGCCAGGGCGCGAAGGACTTGCCGATGCCGTGGTGGTGGCTCATCGTGGCGCCGTACTTCTGGATGTTGTCGAGGATGCCCGACTGGTAGGCCAGGTACTCGTCGATCCGGTCGATCTTCGCGATGAAGATGAAGTACAGGTTGCAGCCCTGCGGGTAGAAGTGCGACATGTGGGTCATGCAGATCGTGTTCGGGCGGGAGTGGCAGAACTCGCGGACGCCCGTGTGCACGGCCTCGAGGTTGGACCAGTTCACCGAGCACTCGAGGGTGTCCATCATGATGCCGTAGTCCTGGAGGTCCTCGCGCATGTAGGGGTCGCGGAAGCGGCCGTGCTCCCACTTCCGCTGCACGAGGCCCGTGGTGGACATCGCGCCGTGGCGCTTGCAGATTTTCCGGATCATGCGCGCGACGTGGCGGGAGAAGCCGGCCTCGCCGTCGGCGGTGCCGAGCATCAGGCAACGCTCGCCCTTCTTGAAGCCGCGCAGCTGGATCAGGGTGTCGAGGACGGTTCCCTCGACGCCATAGAGCTTGAGCGCGACGTCCGACTCCTCGGGATCGGAGAGGCGGAAGACGGAGGGATTGCCGAACTCGCCCTGGAGGATCTCGCGCGCGGCCTCCTTGGCCTCCTCCCAGTTCGGGAAGATGTAGGAGTAGCGGCGGGTGTTCTCCGGCATGTACTTGCGGAAGCGCAGGGTCGCGGAGTAGAGGACGCCGAAGGTGCCCTCGCTGCCCATCATGATCTGGTCGATGTCGGGGCCGTTGGCCGCGGCGGGGAATTCGCCCGTGCGGATGTCGGCGGCCGGGCAGACGTAGTCCTGGGCGATGACCATGTCGGCCGCGTTGCCGTAGTAGGTCGAGTTCTGGCCGGAGCCGCGGGTCGTGACCCAGCCGCCGACCGCGCTGTACTCGAAGCTCTGCGGCAGGTGCCCGCAGGTGTAGGCGCGGGAGGCCTTGAGGAGCTCGGGGGCGTTGCGGAGCTGGCGCTCCAGCTCGGGGCCGGACATGCCCGCCTCGACGGTGATCGTCTGGTTCTTCTCGTCGAAGGCGATCACCTTGTTGAGGTGGACGCGCATGTCGAGCGTGACGCCGCCCTTCGTCGCCTCCACGCCGCGGGAGACGGAGGAGCCGCCGCCGTAGACGTAGACGGGGATTTCGTTGGCGTCGCAATAGTCGACGACCGCGCGGAGGTCGGCGCGGTGGCGCGGGTGGAGGACCAGGTCGGGGATGTTCTCGATGATGCCCTTCCTGAGGCGCATCGCGTCGAGCATCGTCTTGCCGTAGGCCACGCCGAGGCGTCGGTACACGTCGGTGAAGAGGTTGTCCGCGCCGACGATGGCGCGGAGCGCCTCGACGTGCCGCTGGTCGAGCCGGCAGGGGAGGTTCTCGGGCACCTTCTCCATGCCCATCTCGTAGGGATGCCTGAAGTGCTCGTCGTCGAGGGAGAAGGTCTCCTTCATGAGCTTGAAGAGCCGCTTGTTCGGGTGCTTGAAGCCCTTGGGATCCCCCCACTTGAGGATGGAACGGAAGCTCTTTTCGGGCAGGTCGCCCTCGTACCAGGAAGGCTGGAATTCGTTCTTGGCCATGTCGGTCTCTCCTGATGGCCCGGGCGGCTAAAGGCGCTCGGGATAGTTGGTGATGTCGCGTATCTCTTCGTAGAGCGGCGCGAGGGCCGCGTACATTTTCTTGTAGACCTTGCCGTAGAGCTTGTCGTAGAGCTCGGCCCGCCGGGGATCGGGCGCGAAGACGCGGTCGCGCCGCGCCATCGCCGCGATGGCCGCCTCCACGGAGGGATACATCCCGAGGCCCGCCGCCACGACCATCGCCGCGCCCAGGCCCGAGGTCTCGTAGGTTGCGCCGCGGACGAGGGGCAGGTTGAAGACGTCGGCCGTTATGCGGCAGATCTCGTCGCTCTGGCTCGCGCCGCCGGACACGGCGAGTTCGGTGATCTTCGCGCGGCCGGCCTTCTCCATCGAGTGGAGGCCCTCCTTGAGGCCGTAGGCCAGGCCCTCGATGATCGCGCGGTAGACGTGCGCGCGGTCGTGCACGTCGCCGAAGCCGATGATCGCGCCCTTGGCGGAGGGCATCTTGAACATCGGCGTCCAGTAGGGCTGCATCACGAGCCCGTGGCCGCCGGCGGGCGTCCGCTTGAGGAGCTCGTCGAGCATCGCCTCGGGGACGATGCCGCGGGCCTCCGCCTCGCGGACCTCCTCGTAGGCGAACTGGTTCTTGAACCAGGTGATCATCCAGTAGCCGCGGAAGATCTCCACCTCCGGGTTGAAGTGGCCGGGGATGGGCGCGGGATAGGCGGGCATGAAGGTCAGGGGCTCGAAGTACCTGGGGCTCGTCGTCTGGATCGTCGCCGTCGTGCCGAAGGAGAGCGAGGCCTTGTCCGGCCTCGTGACGCCCATGCCGATGGTCTCGCAGCCCTTGTCGCTGCCGGCCGCCACGAGGGGGATGCCCGCGGGAAGGCCGGTGGCCGCCGCCGCCTCGGGCGTCACCGCGGCGATCACGGCGCCGGGGGGCACGAGATCGGGCAACTTCTCCCGCGGCACGGGAAAGAGCCTCGAGTTGAGCTCGCCCGGCTTGCACCAGTCCTGGCGCTTGTAGTTGAAGGGAAGGTGGCCGATGCAGGAGGCCGTCGAGTCGGAGAAGCTGCCGGTGAGCCGGTTCGTGAGGTAGCCGGAGACCTCGACGTACTTGTAGGTCTTGGCCCAGAGCTCCGGCTCGTTCTGCATGATCCAGTTGCACTTGCCCTCTTCCTGGGTCAGCATGATCGCCTCTTCCATGCCTATTAGGCCCAGGGCCGCGCGCATGCCGAGGCCCGGCCGGTAGGGCGGCTCGGCCTTGCGCACGTCGAGCCAAAGGATGGCGGGCCGGAGGGTCCTGCCCTCCTTGTCGAGGCAGATCATCGTGGCTCGCTGGGAGGTCACGCCGATGCCGGCCACCGCGCGCATGAGCTCGGGGCGGCGCTCCGCCAGGTCGCGGCAGGCCAGGACCAGGGCGTTCCAGTAGACCGCGGGATCCTGCTCGGCGCGGCCGGGCTCG
>JAEUJG010000442.1 GCA_016794765.1 Spirochaetaceae bacterium
CGCTTCCTGGCCCTGGACGGCACGCGCTACGGGAAGGTGGCCGAAATACAGGCCGCCCTTCTCGCACGCGAGCCCGGCGAGCTCGCCCTTGTACGCCTGGCCGACGCGGCGGGGGAACGCCTCGCGGCGCGGGCCCTCCTGGAAAGGCCCTTCGCCCCGCTCGAGACGGCCGCCGCCCTCGATCGCCGCGACCGGCTTTTTCCGGCGCTTTTCGGCATGCGGGTCACGCCGCTTCCGGGCAACCTCTTCGAGCCCGAGTCCTACTCCGTGGCCCGCATCTACCCGGGTTCCATCGCCGACGAGAGCGGCCTTTCGGAAAGCGATCCCTTCGCCCTCCGCCGCTTCGTCGTGGACGAAAAAAACCGGGCCGTCTTCATCCAGATCCACGTGAAAAAGCGCAAGGCCGGCTTCCTGGAGAGCATAATCCAGCTGCCCGCGCCCCTCGACGTCCCCGATTTCATCTAGTCCCTCCGGCGAACGCTCCCCGAGGCTTGCATTTTCGGCCGCAAGCTCTATAGTAAGAGCGGGAGATCTCGATGCCAACTGCCAAGAATGAGACGCCGAAGATCATCAATTTGAGCGGGCCGCTGACCGTGGAGCGGGCCCAGCCCCTCAAGACCGAACTTCTCGCCGCCCTCGCGGGCAAGGGGCCCCTGCTCGTGAGCCTCTCGCTCGTCGAGGATCTCGACTTGGCCTGCCTCCAGGTCCTCTACGCCGCGCGCAAGAGCGCCGCGGCGTCGGGCAAGGAATTCCATTTCATCGGCTCGGTGCCCTCGCGCATCGTCAAGCGCCTCCAGGCCGCCGGCTTCCTCCAAGGCGCTCCCGAACGCGCCGAGGACTTCGAAGCCGAGCTCGTCGATTTTTAGGAAGGGGCCACAGGATGATCGACAAATTCAAGGCGGCCTTTCGCGAGGAATCCTTCGAGCTCCTTTCCCAATTGGAGGATACCCTCCTCGAACTCGAGTCGCAGCCGCGCAACGGCGAACTGATCAACGCGGCCTTCCGCGCCATGCACACGGTGAAGGGCTCGTCCGCCATGTTCGGCTTCGAGACCATCTCCAAGTTCACCCACGAGATCGAGACGGTCCTCGACCACTGCCGGAACGGCACCCTGCCGATCACCAAGGATTTCATCGGCTTGACCCTCAAGGCGCGGGACCACCTGCGGCGCCTCCTTGAGTTCGACGAGCCGCCGCCCCAGGAGCTCGCCCACGACGGCGATGCCCTCCTTGTCCGCTATCGCGACTACGCGGCCTCGGGCGCGGGGCTGAAGCCCCCGGCCCAAGCGGGGGCCGAAACCGCCGCCGGGGCCGCGCCCGCGGCGCCGGTTGCGGCGCCCCAAGGCCAGGGACATGCCGATGCGGGCCCGGCGACCTACCGCGTCTTCTGGAAGCCCAAGCCCGGCATCTTCCGCGACGGGACCAAGGTCCTGAGCCTCGTCGACGAACTCGCCTCGCTCGGGGACGGCCACCTGTATCCGCACACCGAATGCCTGCCGCCCCTCGAATCCCTCGATCCCGAAAGCTGCTACTGCTACTGGGACGCGGTCCTGACGACCGCCAAGAGCGAGAACGACATCCGGGACGTCTTCATCTTCGTGGAGGACAACTCCGAGCTCAAGATCGAGCGGCTCGAGGAGCCGCCCCTGGACGACGAGGGACGGTCCAAGCGGCTCGGCGAGATCCTCATCGAGCGCGGCCTCGTGACCCGGGATTCGCTCCGCGAGGCCCTGGGTTCGCAAAAGAAGCTCGGCGAGGTCCTGGTGGAGAAAAAAATCGTGACCAAGCCGGAAATCGAGTCGGCGCTGGTGGAACAGGACCACCTGAAAAAGGTCCAGGAGAAGAGCGAGCTCGGCCAGGGCTCCATCCGCGTGGCGAGCGACAAGCTGGACGCCCTCGTGGACCTGGTCGGCGAGCTCGTCACCCTCCAGGCGCGGCTTTCCCAGACCTCCTTCGAGATCAAGGACGGCCCCCTCGCCTCGATTTCCGAGCAGTTCGAGCGCCTCATCGCCCAGCTCCGCGACAACACGATGTCGATCCGGATGCTCCCGATCGGCAGCACCTTCAACAAGTTCCGCCGCGTCGTCCGCGACCTCTCCCTGGAGCTCGGCAAGGAAGCCGAGCTGCTCACCGAGGGCGCGGAGACCGAGCTCGACAAGACCGTCATCGAGAAGCTGGGCGATCCCCTCGTCCACATCATCCGGAACTCCCTCGACCACGGCATCGAGCGTCCGGACGCCCGCCAGTCGGCGGGCAAGGACCGGAAGGGCAACATTACATTGGCGGCCCGGCACTCCGGCGCCTACGTCCTCATCCAGGTGACGGACGACGGCAAGGGCCTCGACAAGGAAGCCATCTACTCCAAGGCCGTCGAGCGCGGCATCATCGCCCCCGGCCAGGAGATGAGCGACGGCGACCTCTACCTCCTCATCTTCGCCCCGGGCTTCTCGACGGCCAAGGTCGTCAGTTCCGTCTCCGGCCGCGGCGTCGGCATGGACGTCGTCAAGCGGGAGATCGACTCGCTCGGCGGCTCCGTGAGCCTCTCCACCGAACCCGGCCGGGGCACGACCGTGACGCTCAAGATTCCCCTCACCCTCGCCATCATCGAGGGGCTCCTCGTCCGCATCGAGGACGAGCACTATGTCATCCCGCTGTCCTCCGTCGACGGCTGCATCGAGATCAAGCGCGAAGAGCTCGCGGCCTACGGCGATCGGCGCATCCTTTCCTACCGCGAGGAGCTCGTGCCCTTCGTCTCCCTGCGCGGCGCCTTCGAGACGCCCGGCGCGGAGCCGGAGATCGAGCAGATCGTCATCGCCAACTCCCAGGACATGCGGGTGGGCTTCGTGGTCGACCAGGTCGTCGGGGACTACCAGACCGTCATCAAGCCGCTCGGGCGGATGTTCAAGGACGTGGAAGGCGTCTCCGGGGCCACCATCCTCGGCGACGGCACCGTCGCCCTCATCCTGGACGTCAACCGCCTCGCGGCCGCGGTGCAGCGGGACGGCCTCCGGCGCTCGGCCAAGGGGGTCGAACGATGAATCCGGCCTCGGACGCGCCCGGGGAAGGCCGCGGAATACCCGGCATCCAGGGGCCCTCGAGCCTGAGCGCGGCGGATTTCGCCCGGCTCGCCAAATTCATCGAGTCGGAGCTCGGAATCCGCATGCCGGAAACGAAGCGCATCATGCTCGAATCCCGGCTCCAGAAGCGCATCCGGCACTTCGGGATGTCGGGCTTCACGGAGTACGTGGACTTCGTGTTCTCTCCCAAGGGCCGCGAGTCCGAGCTCATCAACATGATCGACGCGGTGACGACCAACAAGACGGACTTCTTCCGCGAGGCCGACCACTTCGACTACCTTCTCGAGTCGATCCTGCCCGAACTCTCCGGGCGGGGCGGTTCGGCCGCCTTCTGGTCGGCCGGCTGCTCGACGGGCGAGGAGCCCTACACGCTCGCGATGGTGCTCGAGGAGTACCGGGACGCCGCCGATCCCCGGTTCAACTACCGCATCCTCGCCAGCGACCTCTCCACGCAGGTCCTGGACAAGGCCAAGGCGGCCGTCTACGACGAGGAGAAGGCCGCGCCCATCCCGATGAGCTACAAGAAGAAGTATCTCCTGCGGAGCAAGGACCACGGCCAGGGCCTCGTGCGGATCAAGCCCGAGCTCCGCGCCAAGGTCGGCTTCGCCCGCATCAACTTCATGGACGAGCGTTATCCGGTCGAGGGGCTTTTCGACGTGGTCTTCTGCCGCAACGTCATCATCTACTTCGAGCGGCCGGTGCAGGAGATGATCCTGGGCCGGCTTTGCCGGCACGTGCGCAAGGACGGCTGGCTCATCCTCGGGCATTCGGAGACCCTGACGGGCATGGACCTACCCTTGCGGGTGGTCGCCCCGACCATCTACAAGCGCCTCTGACGGGGGCGGAAGCGGAGGTTCGATGCCTGGCATCAAGGTCATGATCGTGGACGATTCGGCCGTCGTCCGCCAGACCCTCAAGGAAGTCCTCGAGTCCGATCCGCAGATCGAGGTGATCAACGTGTCGGCCGATCCAATTTTCGCGCAGAAGCACCTCGAGACGCTCAAGCCCGACGTCATCGTCACGGACGTGGAGATGCCGCGCATGGACGGCCTCACCTTCCTCCGCGGGATCATGGAGCGCATGCCCATGCCCGTGGTCGTCTGTTCCTCCAAGACCGAGGAGGGCAGCGAAAACGCGATCAAGGCCCTCGAGTACGGCGCCGTGGAGATCATCCAGAAGCCCAAGCTCGGCACCAAGCAGTTCATCGAGGAGTCCAAGGTCCGCATCTGCGACTCCATCAAGGCTGCCTACTTCACCCGGCACAAGCTGCCCACCCTTTCGGCCTCCCAGGCCGCGCCGTCCGCCTCCGCGGGGGCGGCGGGAACGGCGGCCTCCGGACGGGCCCACGGGCACCACCTGGACCGGGAGGTCCAGCCCAAGCTCACCGCCGACGCCATGCTACCCAAGCCCGACGCGGGACACATCTTCGTCGAGACGACGGAACGGGTGGTCGTCGTCGGCGCCTCCACCGGCGGCACGGAAGCCCTCCGCGAATTCCTGGAGGCCTTCCCCGAGGACGCCCCCGGCATCGTCATCGTCCAGCACATGCCCGAGCACTTCACCGCGGCCTTCGCCAAGCGCCTGGACGGGCTCTGCCGCATCAACGTCAAGGAAGCCGAGGACAACGACACCGTCATCCGGGGTCGCGCGCTCATCGCGCCGGGCAACCGGCACACCCTCCTCAAAAGGTCCGGGGCGCGCTATTATGTCGAGGTCAAGGAAGGACCGCTCGTCTGCCGCCACCGGCCGAGCGTGGACGTGCTTTTCCGCTCGGCGGCGCGCTACGCCGCCAAGAACGCGATAGGCGTCATCATGACGGGCATGGGGGACGACGGCGCTCGCGGCATGAAGGAGTTGCACGACTCCGGCGCGCAGACCATCGCCCAGGACGAGGCCAGCTGCGTGGTGTTCGGCATGCCGAACGAGGCCATCAAGCTCGGCGGCGTGGATTCGGTGCTTCCCTTGAACGGCATCGCGCAGGACGTCCTGCGCCGCGCCCGCTAGATTCGCTCGCGCCCGGATCCCCGGATGGGGTCCGGACAGGATAAGGAGACCGGAAGATGCCCAAGAAGATTCTCATCGTCGATGATTCCGCGGCCATCAGGCAGAGCATCTCGTTCATTCTTCGCCAGGAGGGTTACGAGACCGTCGAGGCGCAGGACGGCCTCGAGGCCTTCAACATGCTCCCTTCGCTCGAAGGCCTCGACCTCATCATCACCGACGTCAATATGCCCAACCTGGACGGAATCGGCTTCATTCGCAAGGCCCGCGAGCTCCCGAAGTTCAAGTTCACCCCGATCCTCGTCCTCACGACCGAG
>JAEUJG010000429.1 GCA_016794765.1 Spirochaetaceae bacterium
TCACGAGCCGCCGCCTCTCCTACCACCTCGACACGAGCGCCTACGCCGCCTTCGACTTCCGCGGGGCGGGGCGGCACGAGCTCGCCGCCTGGGCCCTGCCGGACAGGCTGTTCGTCGGCGCGGCGGACACGATGCGCGAACTCGTTTCCGGCGTCTCGGCCGGGCTGGGACGCCAGGGCGAGCTGCCGGACTGGGCCTACGACGGGGTCGTCCTCGGGATCCAGGGCGGGACGGCCGCCTGCCTCGAAAAGCTCGCCCGGGCCAGGGCGGCCGGCGTCCCGGTCTGCGGGATCTGGGCCCAGGACTGGCAGGGCATCAACATCACGAGCTTCGGCCAGCGCCTGCGCTGGAACTGGGAATGGGACGCGGAGCGCTATCCGCGGCTCGACGAGGAGATCGTCCGGCTCCGCGCCGAGGGGGTCCGCTTCCTCGGCTACGTGAATCCCTACGTCGCGGCCGGCCGCCCCCTCTTCGCCGAGGCCGCCGAGCGGGGCTTCCTCGCGAAGAACGCGGCGGGCGGCGACTACCTCGTCGACTTCGGCGAGTTCGACGCCGGCATCGTGGACTTCACGATTCCGGCGGCGGTCGAGTGGTACAAGGGCGTCATCGGGCGGAACCTCATCGGCCTCGGCCTTTCGGGCTGGATGGCCGACTTCGGCGAGTACCTGCCGACGGACGCCGTCCTCGGCGACGGCACGCCGGCGGAGATCGCGCACAACGCCTGGCCGGCGATCTGGGCCCGCGTCAACCGCGAGGCCGTGGACGAGGCGGGGCCCTCCTCCTTTTTCCCCGGGGGCGCCGCGGCCGAGGTGCTCTATTTCATGCGGGCCGGCTTCACGGGAAGCCAGCGCTGGTGCCCCCTCATGTGGGCCGGCGACCAGAACGTGGACTGGTCCAAGGACGACGGCCTGCCCTCTGTGATTCCCGCCGCCCTTTCGCTCGCCGTCTCGGGCCACGGCCTCCACCACAGCGACATCGGCGGTTATACGACCCTCTTCGGCATGAAGCGGACCAAGGAGCTCTTCCTCCGCTGGGCCGAGCAGGCGGCGCTCACGCCCTTCATGCGGAGCCACGAAGGCAACCGTCCGAAGGACAACTGGCAGTTCGACTCCGACGAGGAGACTCTCGCGGGCCTCGGCCGCATGGGCCGCTTCCACGCCGCGCTCAAGCCCTACCTCAAGGCCTGCGTGGCGGAGAACGCGCGCGACGGCGTCCCGGTGATGCGGCCGCTCTTCCTCTCATTCGAAGGGGACGCGGCCGCGTGGGAGCTCGAGGACGAATACCTCCTCGGACCCGACCTCCTCGCCGCGCCGGTCCTGGAGGAAGGCGCCGTGACGCGCCGCCTCCATCTTCCGCCCGGCGCCTGGATCCACCTCTGGTCCGGCGGCCGCTTCGAGGCGCCTTCCCCCGGCGGCGCCGAGATCGAGGTGGCCGCGCCCCTCGGCGAGCCGCCGGCCTTCCTGCGGGCGGGATCCGCCTGGGAGGCGGTTTTCGCCGAGGCGGTCAGGGCCGCGGGAGCCAGGCCCCCGCGCGGGAGCATTGCGGAGCCGCCTTCCGATGCTCTACTATCGCAGGGTCATGTCTGATCCATCCAATCCCCTGCGCGCCGCCGATGTCCGGGAGCGCAACGAAAAGATAGTCCTGCGGCTCATCCACGGCGCCGGCGGGCGCGGACTCTCCCAGTCCGAGGCCGTCATCGCGACGGGCCTCCGCGCGCCGACCATTTTTCGCATCTTCTCGAGCCTGGAGGCGGCCGGCTACGTGCGGCCCCTCGAAGCCTCCCTGGACGAGGAGGGCAGGGCCGAGCGCAAGGGCCGCCCCCGCGTCTCCTACGCCGCGGTCCGCGACGCCCTCTATTCCATCGGCGTCGAGTTCTGGGTGGAGACCATCTCCATCGGCGTCTTCGACTTCCTCGGCGAACGCGTCCATTCCCGCCTCGTGCCCGTGCCGAAGGGCGCCGACGCCGCCGCCACGGCCGCGAGGATCGCCGCCGAGGTGGAGGACGCGATACGCGAACTCAAGCTGGACCGGGGAAGGATCCTGGGCGTGGGCCTCGGCGCCCCCGGCCAGGTCAACGTCCGGCGGCGCGAGATCGCCTTCTATTCGCGCATCCCGGGGATGCGCGATTTCCCGGTCGCGGCCGTCCTCGAGGCGGCGCTCGGCCTTCCGGTCTCCGTGCACAACAACTGCTCCGTCGTCGCCCTGGCCGAGTCGCGCTACGGCCGCCTGCCG
>JAEUJG010000469.1 GCA_016794765.1 Spirochaetaceae bacterium
TCACGGTCGAGCCGTCGCGGGCGACGAGGAACTTCGTGAAATTCCACTTGACCCGGTCCCCGAGGAGGCCCCGGGTCTTTTTCCGGAGCTGGACGAAGAGCGGATGGGCGCCCGGTCCGTTCACCTCCACCTTTTTCATGAGGCGGAAGGTGACGCCGAAATTGCGCTCGCAGAAGGAACGGATCGCCTCGTCGCCCTCGGGCTCCTGGTGCGCGAACTGGTCGCAGGGAAAGCCCAGCACGACGAGGCCGCGGTCCGAGTATTTCCGGTGGAGCTCCTCGAGCCCCTTGTACTGCGGCGTGAAGCCGCACTTGCTGGCCGTGTTGACGACAAGGAGGACCTTGCCCTTGAAATCGCCCAACGCGAGCTCCGCGCCGTCGCCCGCCTTCGCGGTGATACCGTAGATCGTGTCGCCCATGCTTTCTCCTTGCCTCCACGGTGAAAGATCAGCAGGAAGGGGCCGCCGGTCAAGGGGAAAGCGCGGCGGCGGCGCCGGGGCTTCGGTCGCGGGCGGGGCGGCTCCGGGGGAGCGTCGCGTCGCCGTCTACCGGCGGCGGGCTTCGAGGAGTTCCAGCGGATACTCGAAGACGAGATAGTCCTCGGCGCGCTCCCAGGGCGCGTAGCCCGCCGCCTCGAGGCAGGCCCGGGTCGCCGCGGCGCCGGGCCCGAGGAAGGCTTCGGCCTCTCTCGCGCCTCCCGCGCGCATGCGCCGCTCGGCCTCGGCGACGAGGAGGGCTCCGGTCTCGCCGTCCTCCGCGTCCAGGAAGACGATGGCTCCCGTGCCCTTCTCCCCGCTGACGAGGGCCGCGGCCGCCCCGCGGAGCGCGCCGCGGGCTCCCCGGATCCCGAAGCAGGCGCCGGTCTCGAGGTAGCGCCCGGCGAACAGCCCCTCGTCCCAAGGGTAGGAGCGCCAAGCCTCGTGGAGGAAGGCCCCGCGGGCCGGAGAGGCGCGCAGGTACGCGAACAAGGCCTCCCGGTCCCGCGGTCCGAGCGGCGTCACGAGGGGGCTCGGTTGCGGGAGCTCGGCGCCGGCCTCCCACGCGCGGCCGAGTCGGGAGAAGCGCGCGACCTCCCGGAAGCCGAGGCGCGTGTTGAGGGCTATCGAGGCCGCGTTCTCGAAATAGGTGGAGAAGCGCAAGGACTCGAGCCCGGGCTCGCGGGCGAGCCGCGCCAGGAAGCGGCGGGCCAGGGCCTGCCCCAGGCCGCCGATGCCCGAATCGGGATCCTTGCGGAGGCCCTCGAGCCAGGCGTGGCCGGGAGCGAGCCAGCTCAGCTTGGCGAGGCCGACGAGGCGTTCGCCGCCCTTCGCCGCGTCCGGAGCGAAGGCGAGGCAGAACTCGCCCTCCTCGTCCCCGGCCCAGGCCTCGAAGCAAGCGGGAATGTAGTCGTCCCCTTCCCAGATTTTCGCGCACAGCGCCAACACTGAGGCCTTGTCCGCGGCCGTGGCGCGGCGGAAGGTCAAGCCGCTTTCGTCCATGGCGGGAGTATAAAAGAAGGGGCCGCCGCGCTTCAATCCTGGCGAAAAACCGCTTGCCCTGCCTGGACTCGCCCCTTGGCCAAAAGTTGGTAAAATAAGTTAATATAAAATAATATCCATTCTCAGTATATCGATATAAAAATCGCTTGACCGAATCTCGCCATCTCGACTATTCTTGTCATCATCAAGCGCCAAGGCAAATGCTTGGGCGCGCGATCTTTTCCATCGTACTCCGAACCGCGCGGCCTACGGCCTTTCCGATCGGGAAGGTCAGGGCCAACGGTCTTGAGGAACGGGCGTCGCCCGAGCCTTAAAGGTTGGGGGAGAAATCCCCCCGCCTCCCGCCTCTTCCGGCATTGGAAAGGAGCCGCGATCATCGATTCCCTCACGGCAGGGAAGGCCATGGCCTTCATCCCGAGCCGCGAACAGGAGCAGGAGCGATGAGCGATTCCACGGAGAAGCGGGAGACCATCCTTTCCAAGGATCAGACCCGCAGGGACTTCCTCAAGATGACGGGCACCGGCCTCGCCGGCGCTTTCGTCGCGCTGACCCTCGGTTGCGCCACCACGGTGCGCACCCGCGAGGGCAACGAGCTGCGCGTCTGGGCCACGCCCCAGGGCGCCCTCGTCCACGATCCCAACCGCTGCGTGGGCTGCAAGCGCTGCGAGGCGGCCTGCACGGTCCGCAACGACGGCAAGGCCTCCGCCTACATTTCCCGCATCAAGGTTTCCCGCAACCAGAACTTCGGCGTCGCCGGCGTCTCCGCCGCCTACGCCAAGGCCGACGGCCAGCTCGGCAACTTCCGCATCGTCGCGGAGACCTGCCGCCAGTGCGAAAAGCCGGCCTGCGGCGTCGCCTGTCCGACGGGCGCCCTCTCCACCGACAAGAAGACCGGAGCCCGCGTCGTGAACGCGAAGCTCTGCGTCGGCTGCGGCGCCTGCCATGACGCCTGCCCCTGGAACCTCCCGACGGTGGACGCGGAGACCCGCAAGTCCACGAAGTGCCTCGTCTGCGACGGCGATCCGACCTGCGCCAAGAACTGCCCGACGGGCGCGATCCGCTACCTTCCCTACGCGGAAGCCGAGAAGCTCCTCTGGGGCGCGGAAGTCGTCTCCGGCGCGACGGCATAAGGACAGGAGGAACCAAACATGGCAGCTACCTACGGATATACCGGCAAGATCCTCCGCGTGAACCTCACGACGGGGAAGATCTCGACCGACGACACGCTCAAGTACAAGGACTTCATCGGCGGCGAGGGCATGGCGATGAAGATCATGTGGGATGAGGTCGCCCCCGGCGTCACCCCCTACGCCCCCGAGAACAAGATCGTCTTCGGCACCGGACCCCTCTGCGGCACCGGCGTGCCCTGCTCGGGCCGCACGAACATCACCTCTCTCCTCCCTTCGAGCCCCTTCCACGGCGTTTCGAGCTCCCACATGGGCGGCTACTTCGCCACGGAGCTCAAGTATTCCGGCTGGGACATGATCGTCGTCGAGGGCAAGGCCGCCAACCCGGTCTGGCTCCGCATCGAGGACGACAAGGTCAAGATCGAGGACGCGCGCTGGATGTGGGGCAAGGGCATCTTCGACACCCAGGCGATGGTCGCGAGCTTCATGGGCAAGGAAGCCCAGGTCGCGGCGATCGGCCAGGCCGGCGAGAACCTCGTCAACCTCTCCGTCATCCGCACCGGCTCCTCCCACTCCGCGGGCGGCCACGGCGGCGTCATGGGCTCCAAGAACCTGAAGGCGATCGGCGTCAAGGGCACGGGCTCCGTGAAGATCGCGGGCGACCGCAAGGCCTGGGCCGAGCTCGACAAGCTCATGATGAGCGTCATCGGCGCCAACAACCAGATGGTCGTTCCCTCCTCGCCCCAGCCTTGGGCCGAGTTCAACGACAAGAGCTCCCGCTGGACCGGCCGCAAGGGCCTCTACTGGGGCGCCGCGAACCCGCCCGTCGAGACCGGCGAGTGCGATCCCCACGACATGCAGTCCGTGGGCCTGCGCACGATGAAGGCGGTTTTCGACTTCGGTCCCCAGGCGGAGAAGTACACCGTCCGCATGGGCGGCTGCTCCCACTGCCCCATCCGCTGCCACTCCCAGCTCAAGGTGCCCCAGCTCTCCAAGTACGGCATGGATGAGTACGTCTCCAACACCTGCATGGGCTGGTTCAGCCCCCGCGGCGTCATGTTCAAGGGCATCAAGGCCTTTGACGGCAACAGCGAGGCGGACGCGGCCGTCGTCGGTCCCGCCATCGGCGCCAAGCTCGCCGACGACTACGGCGTCTGGTGCAACTACGGCCAGATCGGCCGCGACCTCCAGTACGCCTACGAGACCGGCCTCCTCAAGAAGGTCCTCCCCGCCGACGAGTACGCCTCCATTCCCTGGGAGAAGCTCGAGAAGGGCGACGCCACCTTCCTCATCGACTTTTACGAGCGCGTGGCCTTCAAGAAGGGCGAGTTCTCCCACATCGCGGACGGCACCTACTGGCTGGCCGAGCGCTGGAAGTTCGGCGACGATTTCTGGAACGGCAAGGTCTACAAGGTCTGGTCCAGGCAGGGCTTCCCGGTCCACCACTCCAACGAGGCGGGCGGCCAGGTCGGCGCCCTCATCTCCTGTTTCTCCAACCGCGACGCCCAGAACCACTCGCACATGAACTTCATCGGTTCCAAGCTCCCGATCGCGCTCCAGAAGGAAATCGCCGGCGAGATTTTCGGCTCTCCCGACGCCCTCGACGCGCCTTCCGACTACAAGCCGATGAACGAGTACAAGGCCCGCTTCGTGAAGTGGTCGCTCGGCCGCTCGATGCTCCACAACTCCCTCACCGTCTGCAACTGGATGTGGCCCATGTCCGTGAGCCCCCTCAAGGAGCGGAAGTACCGCGGCGACACCGGGCTCGAGGCCAAGTTCTACTCCCTCGCGACCGGCATCCAGCTTTCCGAGAAGGAGCTCGACGAGGCCGCCGCCCGCTGCTTCACCCTCTTCCGCGCGATCACCCAGCGCCAGATGGGCCAGAAGGACCTCCGCGTCGCCCACGACCAGACCACCGAGTGGGTCACCCACGCGGAGAAGGGCAAGGACGGCAAGGAGATACCGCAGTTCACCAAGGGCACGATCGCGATGGAGGAGAAGGACATGGAGCTCGGCCGCACCCTCGTGTACCGCGAGTTCGGCTGGGACGAGAAGACCGGCGCCCCCACCCGCGCCTGCCTCGAGAAGTACGGCATGGCCGACGTGGCCCAGGACCTCGCTTCCCGCGGCCTCCTTCCCGTATAATACCGACTGAAATCCCAAGGATCCGGCCGCGAAGGCGGCCGGGCCTTGGGGAAGCCCGACGAAAGCGGAGCGCGACGACGATGAGCGACCAGCATGCGAAGAACCGGAATTCCGCGTCCTCCCACGCGGCCGAGGCCCCGGCCCCGGCGGCGGGGCTCGTCGCCGCGATCCGCGGGGCGAGCGCCGAGATCCGCCTGACGCGGCTCACGGCGCTCCGCTCCGATTTTCCCGAGGCCGCCGCCCGCGAGGGCGGCGTCGAGCTCCTCCTCGAGGAGTCCGGAGCCGCCGACCTGCGCCGCATGGCGGGGGAGGGCGGCGAGGCCTATTATTTCAGCGCCGATTCCATGACGGAGGCCTACGCCCTCCACCTCTTCCGGATCGAGGAGAAGGATCCGGTCCGCCTCGTCGCGGACACCGTGCGCGACGACTCGCGCATCTACCCGCGCCCGACCGACGTCCGCGTCTTCGCCGATCCGCCCTTTTCGCTGCCCGCGCGCGAGGTCGCCGAGGTCGTGGCCCGCATGGAGATGCGCCCCGACACCGCCGACATCAAGTCGGGACGCGCCTCGAACGGCGCGCTCTACCTGTATTCCGACCGCTTCCTCGAGGCTGCCCACGCGGAGAGCCTCATCGAGTGGATCGAGGTCGGGCAGAAGGAGAATCCCTAAGGCCATGGCCGGCGACTTTCCCCTCGCCCCCGAGCGGCCCGTCACGCTCGAGGCCGACGGCGCCCGGCTCGCGACGCTCATGTGCACGCCCTTCGACCTCGACGAACTCGCCGTCGGGCATCTCCTTTCCCGCGGGGTGCTCGATTCCCGCCTCGA
>JAEUJG010000501.1 GCA_016794765.1 Spirochaetaceae bacterium
CTGGCGATGCGGGAGGCGGGCGTGCGCCTGGGCCTCGGCACGGACGGCCCCCTCTCCGGCAACGGCATGGACATGCAGGGCGTCCTCAACCTCTATCCGAAGCTGCAAAAGGTGCTCGCCGGCCGGAGGGACGTCCTCCCGGCGCGCGAGGCGCTCCGCGCCGCGACGCTGGGCGGCGCCGAGGCCCTGGGCCTGGCGGACAAGATCGGCTCCATCGAAACCGGGAAGCGCGCCGACCTCGCGATCGTGGACGCGGAGGACTGGAACATGCAGCCCGTCTACGACTGGTACTCCGCCGCGGTCTACGCGATGCGGCCGCACAACGTGCGCACCGTCATCGTCGACGGCCGGGTCGTCGTCGACGGGGGCCGGATGACCGGCTTCGACGAGGAAGAGGCCCGGGCGGACATGCGCGGGATAGCCGCCCGCTGCCGCGGCGCCATCGCCTCGCTCGCGGAGTCCGCGTCGTGAGCGCCTCAGGCGACCAGTCCGGGGACTTCGGCCCCGGGACGCCGCACATCCGCCCCGAGGCGCCCGTCGCGCCCCAGGTCCTCATGCCGGGCGACCCTGCCCGCGCGGAATACGTGGCCGGGCGCTTCCTCGAGGGGGCGCGCCTCTTCAACCGCGTGCGCGGCATGCTCGGCTTCACCGGCGGCTACAAGGGCATGCCCGTCTCCGTCATGGGCTCGGGCATGGGCATCCCCTCGATGGGCATCTACTCGCAGGAGCTCTTCGACGACTTCGGGGTCGAGCGCATAATCCGCGTGGGGACCTGCGGCGGCTATCGCGACGACATGGAGCTCGGCGACCTCGTGCTCGCGCAGGGCTCCTCCACCAACTCGAACTGGGCCTCCCAGTACGGGCTTGGCGGAACCTTCTCCGCCCTGCCCGACTACGGGATGCTCGAGGAGGCGGTCGCCGCCGCGCGCCGCCTCGGGCGGCGCTTCGTCGTCGGCAACACCGTCTGCCTGGACCAGTTCTCCAAGTACCACCACGTGCCGCGCGTATGGGAACCCTGGGTGTCGATGGGCATCGTCGCGGGCGACATGGAGGCCTACGCCCTCTACTGCAACGCGGCGGCGCTCGGGAAGCGGGCCCTGGCGATGTTCACGGTCTCCGACCTGCGGATCAAGGGCCTCCACATGAGCGCCGCCGAGCGCGAGCGCGCCCTCGACTCCATGATGGAGGTCGCGCTCGAATCCCTGCTCCCCGGCGGCTTGCCCGGCTGATCCCGCCGGCCGGGTCGGCCGGCCGGGATGATCGGCGACGGCGGGACCGATGCCCGCCGGCCCGCCCTCCCGGCAGGCGCCGCCTCCCCGCCGGCCCGGCCTTTCCGGCAGGCGCGGCCTTCCCGCCGCCCCCGGCCCCCAGCCGCCCCTAAAGGTCCATCGTCGAGCGGTAGGGCCGCCGGGCGCGGCGGTGCTCGGTCCGCGCGGCGGCCAGGAGGGCCGGGTCGGAGAGGAGGGCGTAGCCCGTCGCGGCCAGGACCGAGGCCGCCCAACGCATCGCCTTCGCGCCCTGGCTGGAACCCGAGGCCGCGCAGGCCTGCCAGGTGTGGGCGCCGACGCCGAGGGGCCAGGTCGCGGCGTTCATCTGCCCGGTCGGCGCGACGTAGGAGACGTCGCCCGTGTCCAGGGAGCCCCCGACGCGGAACCCCCGCCCGTAATCGCCGACCGCCTCGTGGATCGGGGCGCGGAGGAGGCTCTCGGGCGCGCCGATCATCGCGAGGCTGGCGCCGCGGTCCCGCCTGTCCACGGTCGCCGCCAGGGCGCGGGCGAAGGCCTTCTCCTCCGCCGTGTGCGACGGCAGGGCTATGGCAGCCATCGCGCGCGCCATCGCGCCGTGGATGGCCTCGTTCGGGATGAAGTCGCACTTGCCGTGGCTCGCCTCCGCCTCGAAGGCCGTCTCCGTCATGAGGGCCGCCCCCCGCGCGACCTTGAGGACGCGCGCGTAGGCGGCCCGCACGCCCGAGGCCCGGGGAGCGCGCACGTAAAGCGAGGTCGCCGCCGTCTCGGGCACGATGTTCGCCTTGCGCCCGCCGTCGGTGATGACGTAATGGAGGAGGACGCCGGGCTCCAGGTGCTCGCGGAGGAACTCGAGGCCGAGGTTCATGAGCTGGACCGCGTCGAGGGCCGAGCGGCCCGCGGAGGGCGCGAGGGCCGCGTGGCTCGCGCGACCCCTGAAGCGGAAGGCGAGCGCCAGGTTCGCGTTGGTCGCGTAGCGGTGCGGCGTGTTGACGTCCGCGGGGTGCCAGGTCAGGGCGGCGTCGACGTCGTCGAAGCGGCCCGCCTTCACGAGGGGGATCCGGCCGAGGGCCTCCTCCGCGGGACAACCGTAGTAACGGACGGTGCCCGCCAGGCCCGAGGCCTCGGCCGCGTCCGCCAGGGCCTCCGCCGCGGCGAGGGAGCCGACGCCGAGGAGGTTGTGCCCGCAGGCGTGGCCCGCCCCCCCGGCGACGAGGGGTTCCCGGACCGCGCCGCAGGCCTGGGACATGCCCGGAAGGGCGTCGTACTCTCCCATGAGGGCGACGACGGGCTTGCCGGAGCCGCGCTCGGCGATGAAGGAATTCGCCATCTCCGGGCACTCCGCGACGCGGAAGCCGCGGGCCGCGAGCCGCTCGCGGTGGAGGGCCGCGGACGCGGCCTCCTCGTAGGCGGGTTCCGGGCGCTCCCAGATCGTCCGCGCCAGGGCGTCGTATTCCGCGGCGCGGGCCTCGACGAGGGCCGCGATGTCGCGCGCTTCCATACCAGCTCCTTCGGCGCCGGGGCGCCTACAATACCAGGACGCGGCCCGACGCGATGCGCGTGATCCGGTCCCCGAGCACGGCCTTGAGCCGCGCGTAGCCGTCCTCCACGCTGCAGTGTCCCGTATAGTAGCGCGCGCCCTCATGGGCCGCCAGGTCGGCCGCGAGGCGCCGCATGTCGCGGGCGAAGCGGAAGGGCGCGAGAGGCGAGTGGAAGAGGTGCATGCCGCCGACGACGGCCTTGATCGGAAGGCCGCCGGAGGCGCGCCGCGCCGTCTCCATCATGTTCGTGACGCCCGAGTGCGAGCAGCCGGTGAAGACGCACAACCTGCCGTTTTCCTCGATCGACAGGAGGGCCTCGTGCGAAAAGTCGTCCCGGCGCGGCCGGCCGGCCTTCCGAGCGGAGGAGGCCCGGTTCGCCGTCGGGACGAAACCCGCGCCGCGCGCCGCGGGCAGGATGGCCAGGCCCTCGGCCGGCTCGACCGGCCCGTCGAGGAAGCGGAGGCGCCCGCTTTCGAGGGGCTTGAGGCCGACGTCGACGAGGCGGAAGCGCCGCTTCCAGTAATGCGGCTCGAAGGCGCCGCGCCGCAGGTAGACCGGCGCCTTGGCGTTGAGTTCGAGGAAGCG
>JAEUJG010000503.1 GCA_016794765.1 Spirochaetaceae bacterium
CGCGCATGCGCCAACGGTCCGGGAACTTGCCTTGGTTGCCTGTCCAAGCCCCGCTGATCTCGCGGTATCGGGTCCGCGGGCCTATGTCGCCTCGCTGGCGGACAGCCAGGGCCTGGGCGCGGTCGTCGACCTCTCCGATCCGGCCGCGCCGCGGCTCATGACCGGCCGCGGGGCGGGCGGCCGGCACCAGGGAATCGGTTTGTACGGCGAAACCGCGATAACGACCGCCTCGATCGACGCCCTCAT
This sequence comes from Spirochaetaceae bacterium, assembly GCA_016794765.1. Lineage (GTDB taxonomy): Bacteria > Spirochaetota > Spirochaetia > Treponematales > Rectinemataceae > JAEUJG01. Next base: position 247 of record JAEUJG010000503.1, read on the forward strand.
TGGCTTCGACATCTCCGATGCGGACGCGCCTCCCGGCCCGCCCTCCGCGCGGATCACGGGCCTCCTCGGCCACGCCTACTCCCGGATATGGATGGAAGGCTTCTACGCCTACACCCTTCTCGGCCAGAGCGTGAGAAGCCTCCAGATCGTGAACCTCGCCGACTCGAGCCTCCGCTCTTCGGGCGCGGTGTCGGGGGAATTCTGCGTCCACGGAGGCTATCTGTACGCGCGCCAGCCGAAAGGAGCCGACATGGGTCTTGCGGTCTTCGGCCTCGACAAGCCCGACGAGCCCGTCCTGCGGGGATATGCGGTCCATAACGAGCTTCTTTCGCCCCAGGGCGACGATCCGCAAGGCATCCTCGGCATGGCCGCCTCCGGCGACTACGTCTTCGTCGCGAACGGCGCCAAGGGATTCGCGCGCTTCAACGTCGCCAATCCCGCGGCGCCTTACTACGCCGGGAGCGTCATGCCCAACGGCATGACCTCCGTCTGGGAGGTCGCCGTCTCCGGCGCCACGCTCGTTGTCGCGGGCGACACGGCGACCGGCCACTCGGTGGCGGTGTACTCATTAAAGCCTTGAAGGGATTTACCATGAAGGGGCGGACGCCCTCCGCGGCGCGCCGGGTCACCGGGTCGGCGGGTCGGCGGGTCCCAGGCTCGGCGGACCGTCGGGTCGGCGGGGAGGCCCCCGGCCGCATCCAAGCGCCCATGGCCGGAGTCCAACGAGTATCTTTAGGAGGATCGCTTGCACATACCTAAGACGACCCGCCTGCGCGGCGGATTCCGCGTTGCCGCGATGTTGGCCCTGGGCCTGCTTTCGACCACGGCCTGCAAGATGCCTCTCCTCACGAAGGAAATGGTCGCCGCCGCGAAGGATCCCGGTGGTTTCGGCGCTTCGGCGGGAAACCGCGCCGTTACCCTGTCCTGGACGCCGGACCCGACGGTCGCGTCCTACTCGGTGTATTACACGATAGACGGCGGCGCGCCGACCGAGGCCTATTCGGAAAAGCTCCTCGACGTGAAGCCTCCCCTGACGATACGCGGCCTGGCGAACGGAAGCCGCCACGCCTTCCAGCTCAAGGCGCGTTATGCGAACGGAACGGTGGTCGACTCGGCCTTGGCGGAGGCGATTCCCCTGGCCGCGAACAGCCTGGCTCCGGCGGTGCGGCCGGGCGTCGGCGAAGTGCTCGTCTCGTGGAATCCCATCCGCGGCTCCGACCTTTTCGAGGTCTGGCGGGCCGATTCCCGCCGCGGCCCCTTCACCAACGTCTCGGGACCGGTCCGCGGCACGAGCTGGACGGACAAGAACGCCGCGGACGGGGCGCCGCGCGTCTACGCGGTCAAACCGGCGGGAACGGGTTCGGATCAGCTCAGTTCCGCGAATTACGGCGCCGCTTTCCCCTTCAGCGGGGGGCGCATCGGCCTCGCGGGAGGATTGGCGATGCGCGCCGCCCAACGCGTCGCGGTACGGGGCTCCCTGGCCTACGTCGTGCGCGCGTCGTCCGTCGTATGGGGCGGCACGCCCGTCGACGCGATAAACGGCGGCCTCGCCGTCGTCGACATCTCCGATCCCGAATCGCCCAAGCCCTTGGGATCGGTGGCTTGGCCCTTCTGCCTGCCCGAGGCGATCGTCCTGAGCCCCGACGGGCGCTATGCCTTCGTCGCCAACGCGGGTGCCGTCTACGAGTATCACGGCAAGCGTTCGGGCTCCGTCGTCGTCGTCGACCTGCGTGACCCGGGGAATCCCGTCATACTCCAGCGTTTTGAACCCTCCGACAACAGCCTCTACAATCCGCGCGCCCTCGCGTTGAGCGCCGACGGCAAAAGCCTCGTCGTGGCGAACGGCGGCGTCTTGATGTACACGCCGGTCTATAACCCGCCGGGCAACCTCCAGGCTTTTTCGATCGACGCCTCGGGCATAGGCGCGCGAACGGCCGTCGCGCCGGCGGCGTCCAACGGCGCCGCCGATTTCCGAAACGTCGCCTTCGGCGAGGACGGGCGCCACCTCTTCGCGGGCGCGTTTATCGGCAATCCCCGCTATGGGTTTGGCCTCCACCGCTCGGAGGCGACCTTCGACGCGAACGGGGCGATCACCGCGTTGTCCGCGCCCGAGGAGGTGTTGGCGGCCGGTTTTTCCGATCCTTCCGCCACCTATAGCTACGCGGACAGGACCTCCATGGAGCGGGCCGGCCGGAACCTCCATATCGGCTACGGGAAAAATCTCGTGGTCGTCGACATCGGCGATCCGCTCGCTCCGGCGATCCTCGCGAGCGAGAAGGCCGTACTGCCGGCGAAAATCAACTCCATCGCCGTCCGAGGCCAATACAGTTTCCTGGCCTCCTCCGACGGCGTGTTGCGCGCCATGTCGCTCAACGAAGCCGGCCAGCTCTCGGTGATGGGCAACCGTTACCTCTACGGCGGATCCCTCGGCTCCCGCGGCGTGGCGATGA
>JAEUJG010000537.1 GCA_016794765.1 Spirochaetaceae bacterium
TGGTCGATGAGGTAAAGGGCTCCTTCAGCCTCCACGACAAGGAAGAGGCCGAGGGCCTTGCCGAGATAGCGCGGCGCACCGGGAGCCGGCTCGGGGCGCGGAAGGGGCGCCGCCCGCTCGCGGAAGGCCGCCAGGTCATCCCAGCTCGCCCCGAGGCACGCCTTTTGACCGCCGCCGGCGCCCTGGCGCGGGCCGCCGCCGAAGCCGGTCTCCGCGCCGGCGTAGTCCAACGCGCCCGGCGCTTCCGCCCCCTCCCTCTCATGCTCCGCGATTCCTGGCGTGTCCCGTCCGGAAGCCGCCCAGGGGGCGAGCTCCGGCGCGGCTTCCAGGCTCGGCCGCGCCTTGTCCGGCTCGCGCCGCGCGAGCTCGCCGAGGAAGCCCTGCGTCGCCCGCACGAAGGATCGGCGAAGCCCGTCCGGATCCTTGAAGCGCACCTCGCGTTTGGCGGGATGGATGTTGAAATCGGCCAGGGCGGGATCCACCTCGGCGAAGAGGAAGGCGCAGGGATGCGCGCCGCCGGGAAGGAATCCGGAGAAGGCGTAATCGAGGGCCTGGAGGAGGCCGCCGTCCTGGATCCTGCGCCGGTTGATGAAGACCTGCATGAGGCGGCGGTCGTTCCGGTAAAAAGCGGGACCGGCGAGGACGACGCTGCCCTCGAAGCCCTCCCCCGAGAAACGCACGCGATAGACGAGGTCCCGCGGCGGTTCGGCGTAGCAGGCCAGGACCCGCTCCTCCGGGCTCGCGGGCGGCAGGATGAGGCCGAGGCGGCCTTCGCTTGAATAACGGAAGCCGACCGATGGATGCGCGAGCGCCTTGTCGACGAAGATTTGCCGGCAGATCGCGGATTCGGCCTGGGCCCGCTTCAGGAACTGCTTGCGGGCGGGGAAATTCTCGAAGAGGCGGCTGGCTTCCGCGGAGCTGCCGCGGCGGCCGGGAACGGCCTGCACGGACAGGCCGAGGCCGGGCCCCGCGACGAGCCGAAAGGCCGAGCCGCTTTCCGCGTCGCGGCTCGTGATCTCGAGGCGCGCCGCGGCGGCGATGGAGGCGAGCGCCTCGCCTCGGAAGCCGAGGCTCCGCGCCGTGAGGAGATCGTCCGCGGCCGCGATCTTCGACGTGGCGTGGGGCAGGGCGGCGAGCTCGAGGTCCTCGCGGCCCATGCCGCATCCGTCGTCGACGACGCGGACAAGCTCGGCCCCGCCACCCGCAATCTCCACCGCGATCTCCGAGGCGCCGGAGTCCAGCGCGTTATCGAGGAATTCGCGCAGCACCGCGGCGGGACGGTCGATGACCTCGCCCGCTGCGATGAGCCGGGCGGTTTCGGGAGGGAGGACGCGGATCTTGGGCATACCGTCTTTATAGCCCGCGGCGCGGCCGGGGACAAGGTGGCGCCGGGGCGAAAAAAAGCCGCGGGACCCTGCGGCCCCGCGGCGAATCCTTAATGGGACGAGTTGCTAGAAGGTGCCCGAACCCAGCGTGATCTTGCAGCCGAGGGTAAGGGCGGTGCCCTCGTTCAGCACGACATATTCACCGTCGCCGGAGCCGAAGACGAAGGTCGCGGCCAGTTCCAGGCTCGAGCGGTCGTGGAGCTTGTAGGTGACGCTCGGCCGCACCCAACCGGAAAGGTCGGAGAGGTTCGCCATCGCGAAGGCGCCCACGGAAAGGTCCTCCACGAAGAGTTCGCTCTTGGACAGGGAGAGCGCGGCGTAGTGCTGGCCGGAGTTGTAGATGAGCCCCTTCAGGAAACCGGAAAAGGCGCTGGACGGCAGACCGGCGAGGGCGAGGGCCGTCCGGATCGCCGTTTCGTTGGCGCGGGCGTCGGCGATGAGGCTGGTGCGGACGGAATCGGCGTAGCCTTCGCCGTTGAAAAGATACTGCCCGACGACGGTCCAGTGATCGGTGGAGTTGGAATACATGAAGCCGGCGGTTCCGGAAACGAAGAGCTGGTCCCGGCGCTTCTCCGATTTTACGAAACCGGAGGTAAGGGGGTCGATGTCCGTGACGAAGCTCTTCTCGCTCCCCCAGCTGCCCGTCGCCTCGCCGAAGAGGTTGACGGAGCCGACGGCGCCGGAGGCGGTCAGCATGGCGCGGGGCGGCGTGTCGTACTTGTAGTAGCCGCCGAGGCCGATCTCCCATTTCTTGGCGAGGAGGAATTCGAGCTTGGCCGCGCCGGCGATCTCCTCGGGCTTGGGGTCGTCGCCTTGCGGCATGACCGCGTAACCCCAGAGGTTGGTCTGCGTGCCGAGGACGGGATAGTGGACGCGGAAGGAGACGGGCCCTTCGCGCTGCTCGGTCGGGTTCAAGGGATCGATGGCGCCGAGGTTGATGACGTCGGCGGGGCTCCAGAAGTAGCCCACGCCCCACTTCACCGTGTGCTTGCCGAAGCGGTAAAAGACCTGGTCGCCGGAGTTCCAGTCCGCGAAGAGCTCGAAGACCTGGAGATTCGGGACGCTGATTGAGCCGGAGGTGGTGGCCACGTCGGGGCCGGGCGCCGCGACATAGTCCGCGCCGGTCAGGAAGGTCTTCGTCGTCGAGAAGGGATAGGAGGCCTTCATCTTGCCGTAGACCCGGAAATCCTCGTCGGGGCGGGCGTCGAAGAAGAGCGTGCCCGCCGCCACCGTGTCGAGGCCGTAGGCGTCGAGGGAGGGCGCGTTCCAGGGATCCTTCATCGTCCAGTCCGCGCCGGCGGAGCCGGAGAAGGAACCGCCGATGCGGACGCCCGCGGGCTTCAGGAAGGCCGCGAGGGCGGAGCCCTCCTTGGAGGTCTCCACCTTTTCCACGGCTGTGGCGCCGGCGTCCTCGCCGAAGAGGGCCGATTCGTCGGTGACGATCTCCACCTGGGCCGCGGCCGCGCCCGCGAAGGCCAGGGCCGCCGCCAGGGCGAACAAGGTTCGCTTCATCTCAGTTCACCTGCTCGATGAAGGCCTTGGTGAAGACCTTGTCCGGAAGGCGCTCCACGGAGAGTTCGGACATCGTGACCTGGCTCTTCTCGCCCTTGTTGATCTCGTCGATGAGGAGCATCTGCGAGGGGAAGAATTTCCCCGGAGCCACCTCCGCGTACTTGGGGAAGAGGGTCGTCCGCATGAGGCGGCCCGAGGCGCCGAAGTCCTCCTCCTTGAGCACCAGGGTCTTGTCCTGGCGGATGGAGAGCTTCATGCGGTCGTAGGAGACCTCGCCGGTCTTGGCCTTGAGGGTGACGATCCAGATCGGGAACTTGCCCAGGACGCCGGGCTCGGTCTTCTCGATCGCGTAATCCTCGAGGATGCTCTTGTTCGTGAAGTCGGAGTTCTTGGCCTCGGAGTCGGAGAGGTTCTCCTTGACGCTCGAGTGCGTGAACTTGCGGCTCGTCGGGTCGTAGAACCAGACGTTGTCGTCTTCCTTGAGGTAGCCCTGGCCCTTCTGCGCCTCGGGCAGCTGGATGAGGATGAGGAACTGTTTTTTCGCGTCGCGGCGGAACATCCGGATCTGCTGGACGCTCTGCTTTTCGCCGGGCTTTTCGCTGGCGATCGTGAAGACGCCGGAGAAGTCCAGGCCGGTGAAGTCCTGGAGCTTGTCGACTTCGCGGATCATGGCCTCGAAATCGGGTTCCGCCGCGGCGGCGTTCGCCGCGGGGAGGAGGACGAAGGCGGCGAGCAGGGCCGCGAGGGACAGTATGCGCTTCATGGATGCTCCTTGTTTGGCGCCGCTCACTTGCTCGACCGCAGGGCTTCCGCCGGCTCGAGGCGCGAGGCCTTGCGGGCGGGCAGGAAGGCGGCGAGGAGGGTGAGGACGAGGACGATGGCGAAGTTGAGGACGACCTGCGAGGGATGGACGAGGAAGGACAGGTGGCCGTTCTTCATGAGGAGGGAGAAGAAGGTGCCCGTGCCGAAATCGAAGAGGGAGAGAACCAGCATCACGACGCCCGCGGCCGCCATGCCGACGACCGTGCCGCCGGCGGCGAGGAAGCCCGCCTCGAAGAGGAAGAGGCGCTTGACGCCGGGCCGCTGCATGCCGAGGGCGCGCATCGTGCCGATCTCCTTGATGCGTTCGTACATGACCATCCGGAAGGTGTTCGAGATGCCGATCATGATTATGAGGAAGAGGACGGCGAGGATGACGAGGCTCGCGGTGTTGAGCACCTTCACGAGTTCCTCGACCTGGGAGATCATGTCGTTGATGGTGAAGACGCGGTATTTGGTCCCTTCCCAGCTCTCCTTCTTGGCGAGCCGGTTGAGCTTCATGTAGCGCGACTGCATCGGTCCGGCGGCGGTTCCCGTCCCGGAGGCGGCGTTCGACAGCTCGAAGACCTTCGAAGTCTTCTTGAGCGAGGCCTGCAGGGCCTCCCTCGCGGGCTCGGCGGCGGCGAGGTCGGTGAGCATGACGCCGTACATCTGGTACTCGTTGGGCGCCAGGGCCAAAAGGTCGTTGAGATAGTCCCGGCTGGCGTAGGCGAGCATGCTGGAGAAGATGCCCATGTCGTAGGTGAGGCCGCG
>JAEUJG010000555.1 GCA_016794765.1 Spirochaetaceae bacterium
ACAGCGTTAATTACGCCTGGTGACTATTGTGAGGGGGACACACCCGTTCCCATTCCGAACACGGAAGTTAAGCCCCTCAACGCCGATGGTACTGCCTTCGTGGTGGGAGAGTAGGTCGTCGCCAGGCTTTTTTATTTTAAACGGCCCCCCTTCAATCGGCCCGGCGTTCCGCGCCAGTTGTCAAGAAGCCGGCAACCGTCGGTAAGAGGTGTCGAAATGTCCGGCTTGGGCGAACCTCAACACCCTGGACCCACTGCGGTTGGCATCTGCTCGCGGGGGCCGCGAAAAGCCCTTGTCCTTGCCCCGGCAAGCGAAAGGTGCTACACTGGCAATCGATTAACGATCCATCGCAACGGGGGAGTCCATGGCCGAAAGGGACACGCAGATACAACTCGTGACGTTTCAGATAAGTTCGGAGTTGTACGGCATCGACATAATGGACGTAAAAGAGATCGTGCGCGTCCAGGAAATCCGCCAAATTCCGAACGCTCCCGCCTATGTCGAAGGGCTTTTCAACCTTCGCGGTGAAATCATACCGATAATTTCCCTTCATAAACGATTCCACCTCAAAAAAGCGCAAACGACCGATGACGAGGAGCTCCTTTCGGGCTTCATAATCATCGACATCGAGGGCATGAAACTTGGGGTGATCATCGACAAGGTCGAACGCGTCGTGTCCATCGAGGCCGACGAGATTCAGCCCCCTCCCCAGATGATCTCCGGAATCGGCGCCGAATACATCCAAGGCGTCGTGAACCGCGAGGGCGGCTATCTCATAATCCTGTATATCCAGAAGCTCTTCAACGCCAAGGAACTCAGGAAAATCGACGAGATGCGGCGATAGGTTTTTAACGAGCATGAGCGTACCCGTCTTCTGTTCCTACATCCGGCGGAAGGACATGGATTCCGTCCTCAACTGCCTCGTTACCGACTCCATCGGCCCCGGCGAATACCTCGAACGCTTCCAGAAGGCGAGCAGGGAGACCTTGGGCTTCGACTACGGCTTCGCGGTTCGCAGTCCCTATATCGCGCTGGGCCTCGCGCTTGACGCGGCCGGCCTCCAGCCGGGCGACGCCGTCGCCGTTTCCGCCCTCTCTCCGGCCTATTACGCGAACGCGATCCGAGAACGCGGCCTCGAGCTGGTGCTCGTTGACACGGCGCCCGATTCGGCGGCGCCAAGCGAAGAGACCTTGAGCGCGGCGATCCAGGCCGCGGAGAAAAAACCTCGAGCCGTCGTGCTCTTCGAGGCGCTAGGCGTCATGCCCGATCCCGAGGCCCTGCGCGGCCTCGGCCTCCAGATCATCGAGGACATCTCGCAATCGCTCGGTGCCGTCCGCGGCGAGGCGAAGGCGGGCAGCATCGGCCAGCTGGCGGTCCTGGGCCTTGAAAGCGGCTCGCTCGTCACCTCGGGCGGCGGGGCGATCCTCTTCGCCGCGCAGCGACGGGACGCCCAAGTGCTCAGGAACATGGCTGAAGGCGTTTTGCCGGAACTCAAGATGACCGACTACAACGCCGCCCTCGGCCTCGCTCAGCTCAAGGATCTCGAAGCCAGCATCGCCAAGCGGCGCGAACTCTACACCCTTTTCAGCCAGTCCCTCGCACGGACCAGGCATGGTCTCCTTTCCCAGCCCGGCGAGGGCGAACCCGCCTACTGGGCCTTCCCCGTCCTCCTCGATTCGGGCATGAAGGACGTGCGGGCCTACGCGAAGAAGAAGGAGATCGACACGGAGCTTGCCTTTGAGGGAAGCCTTGTCGGCAAGGGACTCGTGCCCGAGAACGCCTGCCCGAACGCCAGGTCCCTCCTCCTACGCGCCATCCTGTTTCCGCTTCACCAGCGCATCGGGCTCCAGGGCGCGCAGAAGATCTCGAGGGTCCTCGCGACGCTCCCGTAAAGGAAAGCCATGGCCGGTCGTAAGGTCCTCATAATCGCCAACCTCATGAAGGACGACGCGGCCGGCGTCGCGAAGGAGATGGCTTCCCATCTCGCCACCCTCGGCGTCGACGCCGAAATCTACGCTTTTTCCGGCCCGCCCGGACCCTATCCCTCGACGGAGGGACTCGACCTTGTCGTTTCGCTCGGCGGGGACGGCACCGTCCTTTTCGCCGCCCGGACCGCGGCCTCCGCGGGCATTCCGATCATGCCCTTCAACTTGGGCAGGCTCGGCTTCATCGCCGGTTTCGGCAAATCGGACTGGATGGTCGCCCTCGATTTTTGGATGGCCGGCCGCATCGGTCTCACCGCCCGCTCCATGCTCGCCGTTGACGTCCGGCGCGGCGGCGCCGTCATCGCTTCCTTCATCGCCCTGAACGACGGCGTCGTTTCCGCGCAGGGCATCGCCAAGGTCATCGGCCTCGACATACGGGTCGGGGGCTCGAACCTGGGCAGCTACCGCTCCGACGGCGTCATCGTCGCGACGCCGACGGGCTCCACCGCCTACAACCTCGCCGCGGGCGGACCAGTCCTCCATCCCGAGATGGACGCGATGATCCTCAATCCCGTCTGCCCCTTCACCCTTTCGAACCGGCCCCTCGTCGTCACCGGCGGGGAGCGCATCGACGTCCTCGTCGAAGAGGGGAAGCGCACCGCCGTCATGCTCACGATCGACGGCCAAGTGACCTTCGATCTCTTGCCGAAGGATCGAGTTTCCTTCACCCACGCCGAAAGGCGCGCGCTCATCTACACGCCGGAGCGCCTCGCGTTCTACGAGGTCCTCCGGGAAAAGCTCAGTTGGTCGGGGGGACCCAATGCTTGAGGAGCTCTCGGTCAGGGACTTTGCCCTCATCGACCGTCTCTCGGTTTCGCTGTCCGGCGGCTTGTCGATCCTCACGGGAGAGACCGGCGCGGGCAAGTCCCTCCTCATCGGCGCCATCGGCTTCCTCCTCGGAGGCAAGGCCGACACCGGCGTGATCCGCGCTGGGGCCGAAGAAGCCCTCGTCACCGGACTCGTCGACGTTTCCGCAAGCACGGAGGCCCGTTCCTGGCTCGAAGCCCGCGGCATCGAGGCGGAGGAGGGGAAAATTCTCGTCCGGCGAGGCCTCAAGTCGACCGGCCGCGGCTCCATCTTCATCCAGAACCAGCCGGCGCTCCGCGCCGATTTGGCCGAGTTGACCGGCCTCCTCGTCGACCTGCACGGCCAGCACGAGCACCAGTCCCTGCTCGCGAGCGAAAACCATCGCCGCATCCTGGACCGCTACGCCGGGATCGAAGGCGAAGTCGCGGGCTTCGGCCAAGGCTTCGCGGAACTGACGGCGAAGCGCCGTTCCTTCGAGAGCGCCCTTGCCTCGGAGAAGGAGCGCGCCCGCGAGATCGAGTTCCTCCGCTACGCCGTGGACGAGATCGAGAAGGCCAAGCTCAAGCGCGGCGAGGAGGCCGAGCTCGAGGCCGAGGAAAGGCTTCTCGCCGAGCACGAGAAGCTCTACGCCGCGGTCGAGCAGGCCCACGAGGCGTTGGCCCACGCAGGGGAGCAGGGCGCCGTGCTCTCCTCGCTCCGCCGGGGGCGCACGGCTCTCGAGGCCGCCCAGGGGATCGATCCCGCCCTCGCCGATCTCGCCCGGCGCAGCGACGACGCCTACTACGAGCTCGAGGACGTCGCCGATTCCCTCCGCTCCTATCTGGGAGGCCTCCGCTACAGCCCCGAGCGCCTCGAGACCATTGAGGCGCGCCTCGCGGAGCTCCACAAACTCAGGAAGAAATATGGGGGCTCGGTCGAGGACCTCCTCGCGAAGCTCGAGGAGGATCGCGAGCGGCTCGCCCGCCTCGAGACCTGGGAAGAGGACAAGGAAGGCCTAGCCGCCGAGATAGCCGAGCTGGAGGCCGTGGTGCTTAAGGCCGCGCTTGCGCTCTCCGAGAAACGCAAGGCGGCGGCCCGGACCCTTGAGACCCGCATCGAGGCGATCCTCCGCACCCTCGGCATGCCCAAGGCCAGGTTCGCCGTCCGGGTGGACCGCAAGGAGCCCGAGGGCGGCAAGCCCGTCGTCGGACAGTTCGGCGTGGACGACATCGAATTCCTGATTGCCCCGAATCCGGGCGAACCCGCCAAGCCCCTCGCCCGCATAGCTTCGGGCGGCGAGCTCTCCCGCGTCGCGCTCGCCGCGAAGACCGTCCTCGCCGAATGCGACACGGTCGGTACCCTTGTTTTCGACGAGATCGACTCGGGCATCGGCGGCGAGGTGGCGGTGGCCGTCGGCGAGCACCTAAAGGCGCTCGGCAAGAACCGGCAAGTCCTTTGCATAACTCATCTCGCCTCCATCGCCGCGCGCGCCGATAATCACTTTAGGGTCGAGAAGGAAGTCGCCGAAGGGCGCACCTCCACGCGCCTGGCCCGGATGGAGGGCCGGCCCCGAGCCGAGGAAATCGCGCGCATGCTCGCGGGCGATCCCGAGGAAGAGGCCTCCGTGGCGCATGCGACCGAGCTTCTCCGTAAGTACGGGAACTGGCGGGACGGCTGATGGGCAAGATAACGCAGGAACAGCGCAATCGATACTTCGAGATGGTCAAGGAATACCGGAAGACCATCGAGGCGGGCATCGCCAAGGAAAAGACCTTGCTCGAGCTTCTCGCCAAGG
>JAEUJG010000556.1 GCA_016794765.1 Spirochaetaceae bacterium
CTTCGCCCACCAGGAGGACAAGCGCTTGGCCCGGGTCCTCCTGGCCGCGCATCGGCGCGGCGGCGCGCGGCGGGCGGGCCTGGCGGCCTGGATCGAGGGAAGGCTGGCCGAGTGCCCCGGCTCATTCTCCGACATGGAGGCCTACGCGAGGCGGACGAACCTCCTCAACCTGCTGCGCGCGCTTTATTTTTACCTGCGCGCCGAGGCCGACGGCGCAGGGCTAGCCGGCTTCGTGGAGGAGAAGGTGCGGGTTTTGATGCGGATCGCCTAGGAGCCCGGGGCGGCCGGCGGCGACTCGGTAGCTCCCGGAGCGGCGGTCCGCGGCGCGGCCGGCGGCAGTCCCGCGGCCCGGCGGGCCCGCCGGTCCCACCAAGTGTTGAGCAGCGCCGATCCGAAATGGCCGAAGACGCGGGCCAGGCCGCGATACGGGGTAACCCGGCCGAGAATACGGAAATGGATTTTGCCGGGTTCATTGGCGGGATCGCCGGGACAGACGTCGAACTCCTCGCCGGCGACGCGGACGCGGAGCCAGGCATGGCCGCAGGTTCCTCCCGCGGTCCGGTACTCGTGGAGGTCCCGGGGCGGGAATTCGTTGCGCACGCATTGCACCATCCGGGCTTCGAGGTCGAGGCCGCGGAGGATCAGGAGGAGGGCGCCGGCGGATTGCTGGCAGTACCCGGCGCCGCTCGCGAAGGCGCGTTCCGCCGTATCCCAGTTGTTCCTGCGGGAGTAGATCATCTTGGCCGCGACGAGGCGCTGGGCTTCCCTGACGAGCTCCAGGCCGGGTAGCCCGCGGCCGCGAAGCCAGGCGATCGCCTCGGCGATGGTGGCGATCCGTACGGGACCGTCGCCGAGGACGAGCGCGACCGGCGCGGTCTTCCTTTGGCGGAGATAGGCCGGAAGGGAATACAGAAAAGAGCCGAGGAGGAAGGCGGGAAGAATCGCCGCGATGGCGGCGAGCCGCAACGGCAAGGTCATCGACTTCCTCCTTCAGCAATTCGCCGAACGCCGGTTCGGCGGCGTCAGGCGCCGCATGGACGCGGCGCCAAATCAAGATCGCCGAGCCTCAGCTCGGCGGGATCAGGGACGATCCGCGCCGCAGCACTTCTTGTATTTCTTGCCGGAGCCGCAGGGGCAGGGGTCGTTGCGGCCGACCTTGGGGCCTTCGCGGATCACGGTGCGGGGCACGACCTCGCCCTCGGCATAGAGCCAGGCGCCGTCCTTCTTCACGAAGGCGGCGATCTCGCGGTGCTCCTCGCGGAGGCCGTCGAGGACGTAGGTGGCGGTGAACTCGACGAGGCCCTCGGTGTCGGCGGCGCCGCCCTTTTCGCTGCGGTGGACCTGGAGGCCGAGCCAGGTGGACTTCTCGCTCCAGCGGCGGGTCGCCTCGACGTCGATGCCGTCTTCCTCGTCCTTCGTGCAGGTGGCGACGATGTAGTCGACCGCTCCCTTGGCGTAGGCCGAATAGCGGCTGCGCATCAGGGCTTCGGCGGTGGGGGCCTTGGCGGCGCCGGAGATGTAGGGGCCGCAGCAAGCGGCGTAGTCGCGGCCGGAGCCGCAGGGACAGCGTTCCATGCTGTTTCTCCTCAAGGTGGGGGTAGGGTCAGTCCTGGTGGATCGCCGCCATTCTACCCTTCCCGGGGGCCGCGAGTCATGGGGGGCGCTCCCCTTATCGCGCCGGCGCCGGACGTGCTAGTCTTGCCTGCCCGCGCCGATGGCGACGCGGGAACACCCTTCAATTTTCGGAGAACCGCATGAACGAACGCGCCGCCGACGCCGTGAAGGTCGCCGACAGCACCGCCAATCCCGCGCCCCTCGGGCTCCTCGGATTCGGCCTCACGACGATCCTCCTCAATCTCCACAACGCCGGACTCTATCCCCTCGATTCGATGATCATGGGCATGGGCATCTTCGTGGGCGGCATCGCCCAGGTGATCGCCGGCGTGGAGGAGTGGAAGAAGAACAACACCTTCGGCGCCACCGCCTTCACCGGCTACGGCTTCTTCTGGATCGCCCTCGTCGCCGCCTGGACCCTTCCCGCGATGGGCGTGGCCCGCAAGTCCGAGCCCGCCGAGATGGGCTTCTTCCTCCTTCTCTGGGGCATCTTCACCCTCGGCATGTTCGTCGGCACCCTCCGCCTGAACCGCGCCCTCCAGGTCGTCTTCGGCACCCTCGTGGCGCTCTTCTTCCTCCTCGCCGCCCGCGACTTCACGGGCAACGAGACCATCGGCCTCGTCGCCGGCTGGATCGGCATCTTCTGCGGTTTCTCCGCCCTTTACGCCTGCCTGGCCCAGATCCTCAACGAGGTCTACGGCAAGGTCCTCCTCCCCATCGGGCCCTATAAGAAGGGCAAGAAGTAGGCGACGCGGCGGCCGCCAGGTCGCCGACCTCGCCGTCCGGCCACGATCATCTGGCCGGTGCTTTTATGAAGGCCGCTCCCCGCCGCGCGTTTCGCGGTTCGGGGGGCGGTCTTTTTTTTTATCCCGGGGCGCGGCGCCGCGCCGGGGCGAGGCCAGGCGTCGAGGCGGGGCGAGGCAGGCGCCCGCGGCGCGGCGCCGGGGCGGAAGCGGGAGAGATCGCCGGCGCGGCTAGAATCCGATGAGCGCGCGGCGAAGGTCGTGGGGCGCGAGGAGGGCGCGCGGCGGGAGGGATCTTCCGTCGGCCTGGATCTCGAAATGAAGGTGGGGGCCCGTGGATCGGCCGGTCGAGCCGACGCGGCCCAGCGGCGCCAGTCCGGGAACGAGAACGAGCCGGCCGCGTACGGCGTCGATGGCGGAGAGGTGGCAATAGTAGCTTTCAAGGCCCAAAAGGTGACGGACCCGGACGTAGTTGCCGGCGGCGGCCGTGAAGCCGGTTTCCACGACGCGGCCGGGCGCCGTCGCGAGGACCGGCGTTCCCGCCGGGGCCGCGATGTCGATGCCGTCATGGAATTCGAGGGCGAGGGGATTGGCGCTGTCGGGTTTGTGGCGGAAGAACCAGGGCGAGGTCACGCGGCCACGGATGGGCCAGAGGAAGGGCGGCAGGGCGATGAGGAGGAGGGCCGAGGCCAGGAGGCAAGCGAGGAGCCGCCTGCCGAGGCGGCGGCGAAAGGGCCACCGGCCGGCCGGCCCTTCTTTCGAACCGGCCGCGCGCCGGAGGCGGGCCGCTTCCGCGGCGACCTCCCGCGCGAGGGCCGCCGCCTCGGTGGCGACGCCCGCCTTTTCGGCGGCCGGCTTGTTGCCGGCGCCGCGGCCGCCGCGCGCCATCAGGGCGCTAGGACTTTCCGCCGGACTTGTCCTCGAGCATCCGCGTCACGAAGCGAAGCTCTTCCTCGAGGCGACGGACGGCGCCGTCGCGCTCGTCGAGGCGGCTCTCCAGGGCGCGCAGCCGGGCGCGGAGCTCTTCGATCTCCGCGGAAGGCTGGAGGTCCCGGGCCTTCGACCGGGCTCCGATCGCCTTGGAGGCCACGTCGCCGACCGCGGCGATGAGCGTGAGCACGATGATCCCCCCGACGATGATGGAAACCGTTCCCATGAGAACCTCCCGCCAGGGCCGGCAGGCCCGGGGCTCGTCAGTTTCGCGCCGCGAAGGCGCGGTGTCAAGCCTGGTCCTGCTTCCCTTCAGCCCCCGAAGGCGCCCGAGGCGAGGAAGGGGAGGGCGATGAAGTTGCCCGCCATGCCGCCCAGGCTTGAAAGCAGGAAGACGAGGAGGACATGGGTGACGCGGTTGCGGTAGAAGCCCTTGAAGTTCGTGATGTCCTCGCCGAGGCCTTCGAAGTCGGCGACGCGGGGCTTCCGCAGGAAGGCTTCCGCGAGTCCGGCGAAGAGCCCGACGCCGACGAGGGGATTCAGGGTGGCGATGGGCGCCGCGACGAAGGAGAGGAGGA
>JAEUJG010000443.1 GCA_016794765.1 Spirochaetaceae bacterium
GACTCGCCGTCGCGGCGCGTTGGACGGAAGGCCCGGGCGCCGAAGGAATCCGCGAGGATTGCTTCGCCTTCCCCCTCGTCGTGCGATCGCGCCGCCCGGGCGACACGATCGCCCTCCCCCGCGGCAGGAAGCCTCTCGACGAGCTCCTGTCCGAATGGCGCGTTCCCGAAAGGGCCCGCGCCCAACTTCCCCTCGTCGAGGATCGAGACGGCATCGTCGCCGTTCTCGGCGCCGCCTACGGCGGGAAGGACCGATACCGCCATCGCGACGGTCTCGGGCCTGCGGGAAGGTTCCTCGCGATAACGGTGAAAGGAGCCTTGGCCTAACGATGGACTTCGACGATCAGAACCCCACGCCTCCGCGGCGCAAGGACGGAACCAAGCAAGAGGGACCGAACCGGGGCAGCCGCGCGGCCTTGGCCGTCTTCCTCTCCCTCGGCGTGCTGTTTTCCGCCCTGTTTTTCGCCAACGACCGCACCAGCGCCCCCGAGATTCCCTACTCCGCCTTCCTCTCCTACCTGGACCAGGGCGAGGTCGAGGCCGTAAAGATCCTCGACGAGTCGGAGATCCAAGGCACCCTCAAGGGAAGGACGGGCGCGACCGCCCTCTTCCGCACCACCATTCCCTACAGCGATCCCGTCCTCCTCCAGGGCCTAAGGGAAAAGGGGGTCAAGGTTTCGGGCGGCCTCAAGGGCGTCTCGCCCTGGCAGCTCCTTCTCGAGTTCACACCCTGGTTCTTCGGCTTCTTCATCCTCTGGATGATGTTCCGCCAGGTCCAGGGCAACAACAAGGCCTTCAGCTTCGGCAAGAGCCGCGCCAAGCGCTACGTCGAGCCCGCCAAGAAGATCACCTTCGCGGACGTCGCGGGGCAGAAGGAAGCCAAGTACGAGCTCCAGGAGGTCGTCGACTACCTCAAGAACCCGCAGAAATTCGTGAAGATGGGCGCCCGGATCCCCAAGGGCGTCCTCCTCGTGGGCATGCCGGGCACCGGCAAGACCCTCCTCGCCAAGGCCGTCGCCGGCGAGGCGAACGTACCCTTCTTCCACATGTCGGGTTCCGACTTCGTCGAGATGTTCGTCGGCGTCGGCGCCAGCCGCGTCCGCGACCTCTTCGACCAGGGCCGGCGCAGCGCCCCCTGCATCATCTTCATCGACGAGCTCGACGCCGTGGGCCGCACCCGCGGCGCCGGCTACGGCGGCGGCCACGACGAGCGCGAGCAGACCTTGAACCAGATGCTCGTGGAGATGGACGGCTTCGACACGAAGGACGGCGTCATCATCCTCGCCGCCACGAACCGCCCGGACGTCCTCGACCCGGCCTTGCTCCGGCCCGGCCGCTTCGACCGCCAGGTCGTGGTCGCGATGCCCGACGTCCAGGAGCGCGAGCAGATCCTCTCCATCCACATGAAGAAGATCCCCGTGGATCCCGCGGTGGATTCCAAGATCGTCGCCCGTTCCACGCCCGGCACCAGCGGCGCCGACCTCGCCAACCTCGTCAACGAGGCGGCCCTCTTCGCCATCCGCAAGGACCGGACCCTCGTCGCGATGGAGGATTTCGAGGAGGCGCGGGACAAGATCCTCATGGGCGCCGCCCGGAAGAGCCTCTTCATCACCGACGAGGAGAAGCGCGCCACGGCCGTCCACGAGGCGGGCCACGCCCTGACCCTCTACTACCTCAAGCACGCCGACCCCCTCCACAAGGTCACCGTCATCCCCCG
>JAEUJG010000599.1 GCA_016794765.1 Spirochaetaceae bacterium
GGAATAGACCTCGACGTCGCGGAAGGCGCCGTCCTTGCGCCGGTGCCTGAACAGGAGGCGCTCGCGCCTGGCGGCCTTGGACTTGGCCATCTCGGCGCGAAGCCGGCGCGCCGGCAGGATGTCGATGTCCCGCATCCGCAGGGCGGTCAGCTCCTCGGGAAGGTAGCCGTAGAAGGCCGCGGCCGTCGCGTTCGCCTCCCTGATCGCGCCGGTGGCCGGATCGACGAGGAGGGAGGGCACGAGGCTGTCGTAGAAGAGGGAACGGTAGCGGGCCTCGCTCGCCGAGAGGGCGAGGTCGCGCCGCTCGACGGATTCGGCCATGGTGTTGAAGGTTTCGGCTATCGCGTCGAACTCCTCGGACCAGCGTCCGCCGATCCGGTCGGAGTAGCGGCCCGCGGCCACCTCGCGCATCTTGGCGCTGATGTCGGAGAAGGGGGAGGTCATCGCGCGGCCGGCCCGCGCCGCGACCAGGAGGGCCAGGAGGGTGGCCGCGACGGCCAAAGCCGCGAGGCGCCTCGTGAAGCCGCCGAGGAGGGCATAGGCCTCCTCCCGGTCGCGGTAGTACAGGGCCTTCCATTCGTGGCCCGGCACCTTGCGGGAGAGAAGGAGGAATTCCCGGCCGTCGTCCCCGGTTTCCGCCATGCCGCGTTCCCGCGAGCGGAATTCGTAGCGTTGCTCTTCGACATGGCGGCTGTCGGTATGGGCGATGAAGCGGTTGTCGCCGTCCACGAGGGCCACGGCGTCCCGCGGGGAGACCCGGAGGCCTTCGAAGAAGCGGCCGATCCGGTCCAGCGCGAGGAGGACGAGGCCGGTCCGGTTTCCGAGGTTCCGGTAGACCGCCACCGTGACCTTGCCGTCGATGGGCGAGATGTAGGGGGTGGAGAAGACCGCCTCGCCGCCGGCGCTCCGTCGCGCGGCCATGTAGGCAGGCTGGCGGGAAAAGTCGTCGCCGAGAACGGGCCCGTTCTCCGGCGCGATGACCTCGACCCTGCCCCGCTCGTCGAGGAGGACCATCGCGGACACCTCCTCGTGGCTCGCCGCGAGGCTGGAGACGAAGCCCTGGACGGCGCCGCGGGAGCGGTCTTCCCCGAGGGGCCGGCCTTCCCCGAGGAACCGCGACAGGGCGTCGAGGAGGCGTGTGGAGGTGCGGAGGTAGAGTTCGGATTCCATCGCGACCGAGCCCGCGAGGGCGGAGAGCGAGGCTTCGATGCCGGCCGTCACGTTGGCCTTGATGAGCTGGCCCGCGAAGAGCGCCGTCAGGAGGCTCGGCAAGGCCGCGAGGGCGATGAGGCTCACCGCGATGAATCGCCTGAGGCTGCGCATGGGGGCTCCGGTCCGGTTTCCCGACTTCAGCCCTGGTCCGGGACGAAGCGTTCGCCGCGGACGCCGAAGACCCGATAGGGGCGCCGGCAGTCGCCGAAGGCGTCG
Source organism: Spirochaetaceae bacterium (assembly GCA_016794765.1). GTDB lineage: Bacteria > Spirochaetota > Spirochaetia > Treponematales > Rectinemataceae > JAEUJG01. The sequence continues at coordinate 1,429 of JAEUJG010000599.1, forward strand.
ATCTCGAGCGGCCCCTGGAGTCCCTCGAAGTCCCGCAGCCCGAGGATAGCTTTCTTGATCGCGTCGCCGGAAAGCCCCTTCGCGCGCCGCAGGCCCTCCGCGAGGAGCATGAGGGACTCGTAGCCGAACATCGAGGCGAAGGCGGGTTCCTGGCGGAAACGGTCGACGTAGGCCGCGCGGAAGGCGGCGAAGGTCTCCCTCCGGTCCTCGAGGTCCATGACGCCCGCCACCCGCATCCTGCCGACGGTATCGCCGCCGTTGGAGATCAGGTCGGCGTTCATGGACCACATGCCCGCGAAGACCGGCAGGTCGGAGCCGAGCTTGGCGAGTTCCTGGCAGAGCCTGGCGTTTTCCATGGGACCCGCGACGGAAAGGATGCAGTCGGGATCGCCCTGGAGGAGCCGCCGCGCCAGGCCCGGGAAATCCTTTTCTTCGGCGATGGAAAAGCTGAGCGGCGCCCCGACGGCGCCGCCCGCCGCCGTGAAGGCCGCGGCAAAGCTTTCGTAGACCTTGTAGGTGTAGGCCCGGTTCGTGCTTTCGTAGAGCGCCGCCGCCTTGGACAGGCCGAGCTCGCGGGCGCGGGCGGCCAGGGCCTGGCCCTGCAGGTCGTTGGGGCCGATGGGACGGAAGAAATAATCGTCCTGTCCGCTCCAATCGGTGGAGGAAATGGTCGGGCTCACGAAGACCACTTTTTTTTCGTTGAGGAAGGGCACGGCCTTGACGCCCGAGCGGCTGGACATGTGGCCGACGATGGCGACCGCCCCCTCCGCGAGGAGTTCGGCGTCGGCGGCGACCGCCTTGTCCGGATCGTCGCCGTCGTCCCTGACGAGGAGCTTGATCGGCCTTCCCTTCACGCCGCCCGCGGCGTTGATCGCCTCGGCCGCAAGTTCGATCCCGTTGCGTCCCGTGACGCCTATTTGCGAGGTGAAGCCGGTTAGGGTGAGGGAGACGCCGACGGGGATCGGCTTGCGGCCGCAGGCGGAAAGCCCGCAGCCGAGGCTCGCGGCCACGAAAAGGAGCGCGACCGCGCGGAGCGGGCTTGGATCGGCGTGGGGTCGCGGCGGTTTCGCCGCCTTGGCTCGAGTCGATTTAGTCATGGTCTTTCTCCCGATACGATAGGGCAACTATCGTCTCTCGGGGGCCGTTTCGCAAGGGCGCAAGCGGCCCGGCGGCCCGGCCGGTCGCCGCCGATGGGGAAAACCGCGAAAAAAGCATAGAATTTGACCGGTTTTACGGACGACCTTTTCAGAAAGGCGTTTCCGGTTTACACTTCCCTAATACCGTTTTAACAAACGGCGCCCGGCGCCGTTTCCGAAAGGAGTCATCGTGAAGAGGATTCTCGCCTTGTTCGTCATCCTCCTGGCTTTCACGGGCCTTGTTTCCGCCCAGGCCCAGTCCGTCGGCGCCTATACGACGCTCGAGGAGCCCCTCGCCAAGGAGCTCTTCGACCAGTTCGAAAAGGAGACCGGCATCAAGGTCAATTGGCAGCGCCTGGCCGGCGGCGAGGCGGAGACCCGCCTCGAGGCCGAGAAGGCCAATCCCCAGGCCTCCATCTGGGTCGGCGGCGTCGGCCTCAACCACATGAGCGCCAAGAAGAAGGGCCTGACCGCGCCCTACGTCTCCCGCCTGGCCTCCAACACCCCCGCCCAGTACCGCGACGCCGAGAATTTCTGGATCGGTCTTTATGTCGGCCCCCTCGGTTTCATCACGAACACCAAGGTCGCCGCCGAGCAGGGACTCAAGCCCCCGAAGTCCTGGGCCGACCTCCTCAAGCCCGAGTACAAGGGCAAGGTCCGCGTCGCGAACCCCACGACCTCCGGCACCGCCTACAACGTGATCACGACGATCCGTTACGTTTTCGGCGGCGACGAAGAAAAAACCTTTGACTACATGAGGAAGCTCGACGTCAGCATCGACCAGTACACCAAGTCCGGCGCGGCCGGCGGCAAAAGCGTCGCGATCGGCGAGATCCCCGTCGCCATCGGCTATGCCCACGACATGGTGAAGCTCAAGGTCGAGGGCGCGCCCGTCGAAATCACGATCCCCTCCGAGGGCACCGGCTACGAAGTCGCCTCCATGTCCCTCGTCAAGGACGGCAAGGATCCCGTCAACGCCAAGAAGCTCTATGACTGGATCCTCGGCAAGACCGCGCAGGACATCATCGGCAAGTGGTACGTCGTCCCCCTCTCCAAGCTCGCCACCAAGAATCCCGTGGCCTTCAGCCTCGAGGACGTGAAGACGGTCAAGCAGGACCTCCAGTGGGACGCGGACAACAAGGTGCGCCTCCTCGAACGCTGGACCAAGGAAATCGGCTCCAAGCGCTAGGCTCCCGAGAGCCCGGTCGCGGCCCCTCGCGGGGCCCCGCCCGGGCCTCCCTCCAACCGCCGCCGCGCCGGTCGCGCGCCGCTCCGCGGGCCTTTCCGGCCGCGCTCCGGCGCCGCACCCCCCGCGGCGGCGATTCCACGACAAAGTAGGACGCCGTGTTTACCAAGAAGAAGATCATCGCCTTTCTGGCCGCGCTCGCCGTCTTCCTGGCGGCGGATCTCTGGATGTTCTCCGCCCTCAAGGGGAGCTTCGCCAAGACCCTCGGCGAGAGCCAGCGCCAGCTCGCGACCGCGGTGGCGAGTTCCGCCCCGGCGGAGGCCGAGGCGGTCCCCGCCTGGCTCCAGGCCGCCGGGACGAGCTACCCGGGCGTCGGCCTTCTCTACCTCCGGGGCCTGCCCGGCATCGACGCCGAGGTCGCGGAATACGGCCGCGACGAGGCTTTGGTCGCGCTCTACCGCGAGGCCGCCGCCAGTCCCGGCTTCGCCAAGGGCATCGAGTCGGCATCCTATCTCGAGACCTACCTCTCCACGGAAAGCTACCAGGTCGGCGCGACGCGCGCCCGCCTCCTCTTCGCCCCCGTCTACAACGAGACGCGGGACATGGCCACCGGCCTCGTCATCGTCGCGCTCGACGATTCGAAGCTCGCCTCCTTCGCGGGCCTCGCCGATTCCCTGGCGATAGTCGCCTTCGCCCTCTTCGCCTTGGCCTTCGGTGTCGCGACCTTCTCCCGCGACCCCCTCACGGGCTACGCCATCCTGGGCCTCTTCGGGATCGCGGCCGCCTTCGTCGCCTATCCCCTCTTCCAGGCCCTGAAGCTGACCTTCCTCCGGGACGGCCGCTTCTCCCTGTCCGTCTGGGGGCAGGTCCTGGGCAACAAGCAGTATCTCCAGGCGCTCTGGGGCTCCGTCAAGCTCGGCTGCCTCACCGCCACCTACTCGACGGTCATCGGCTTCCTCTTCGCCTTCGCGGTGTCGAGGACGACCATCAAGGGCAAGAAGCTCCTCACCGCGCTCGCGACGATGCCGGTCATCTCGCCGCCCTTCTCCCTCACCCTCTCGATCATCCTCCTCTTCGGCAACAACGGCCTCGTCACGAAGCGCCTCCTCAACCTGGAGGGCTTCTCGATCTACGGCCTCGGCGGACTCTCCCTCGTGCAGACCATCTCGATGTTCCCGATCGCCTTCCTCACGCTCTCGGGCGTCCTCCAGGCGATCGATTCGACCCTCGAGGAGGCCTCGCTCGACCTCAACGCCTCGCGCTGGGGCACCTTCAAGCGCGTGACCATGCCCCTCGCGGCGCCCGGCCTCCTCTCCGCCTGGCTCCTCGTGTTCACGAACTCCCTGGCCGACTTCGCGAACCCCCTCCTCCTGGCCGGCTCCTACCGGGTCCTCTCGGTGGAGTCCTACATCGAGGTCACGGGGATGAACCGGCTCGCGAACGGCTCGGCCCTCTCCATACTTCTCCTCCTGCCGACGCTCACCGCCTTCTTCATCCAGCGCTCCTGGGTGTCCAAGCGCTCCTTCGTGGTCGTGACGGGCAAGCCCTCCGGACGCCTCTCCGACCTCGCGTCGCCGGGCGTGCGCCGGGCCCTCGCGGGCTTCATCATCCTCGTCTCCGTCTTCATCGTCTCCCTCTACGGCACCATCGTCGCGGGCTGCTTCGTGAAGAACTGGGGCATCGACTACAGTTTCACCCTCTCGAACATCGGCGAGGCCCTGACGCGGGGCAAGGACGCCCTGGTCTCGACCCTCGTCCTGGCGGGCGTCGCCACGCCGATCGCGGGCATCCTCTCGATGATCGCGGCCGTCCTCGTGGTGCGGAAGAAGTTCCCGGGGAAGCGCCTCCTCGAGGCCCTGGTGATGACGCCCTTCGCCATCCCGGGCACCCTCGTCGGCATCAGCTACATCCTGGCCTTCAACCAGCCGCCCATCCTCCTCGTCGGCACGGGCGCGATCCTCGTGATCTGCTACGTGGTCCGCGAGCTCCCCGTCGGCCTCGAGGGCGGCGTCGCGACGCTCCGGCAGATCGATCCCAGCATCGAGGAGGCCGCCTCCGACCTCGGCGCCGACCAGGCGACGATCTTCCGCACCGTGGTCCTGCCCCTCATCAGGCCGGCCTTCATCTCCAGCATGTCCTACACCTTCGTGCGCTCGATGACCGCCGTCTCCGCGATCATCTTCCTCATCAGCGCGCGCTGGTACCACATCACCATCCAGATCTACAACTTCTCGGAAAACATCCGTTTCGGGCTCGCGAGCGTCCTGTCGACGACGCTCATCGTCATCGTGCTCGCGGTGTTCGGCCTCATGAGGCTCCTCGTCAGGCAGAGCGAGAATCTCGAGAAGACCGTATCAGTCCAGTGAGCGAGGTAGAACCATGAACAAGCAATCCGTGCCCGTGCGCCTCGAGAAGGTCACGAAGATCTTCAAGGATCCCAAGACGAAGACGGACGTCGCCGCCGTCAACGAGGCCGATTTCGAGATCGCGCCCGGCGAGCTCGTCACCCTCCTCGGCCCCTCCGGCTGCGGCAAGACGACGACGCTCCGCATGATCGGCGGCTTCGAGCTGCCGACCCGCGGCCGCATCGTCATCGGCGGCGAGGACGTCACCTTCCTTCCGCCCAACGGCCGCGCGACGGCGACGGTCTTCCAGTCCTACGGCCTCTTCCCCCACCTCTCCGTCTTCGACAACGTGGCCTACGGCCTCCGCGTCCGCAAGGTGGAAAAGGGCGAGCTCAAGCGCCGCGTCGACGAGGCCCTGGCCCTCGTGGGCCTTTCCGAGCTCGCCGGCCGCGCCCCCTCCCGGCTCTCCGGCGGCCAGCAGCAGCGCGTCGCCCTGGCGCGGAGCCTGGTCGTGGAGCCGAAGGTCCTCCTCCTCGACGAGCCGCTCTCGAACCTCGACGCCCTCCTCCGCGAGCAGATGCGCGTGGAGATCCGGCGGATCCAGAAAGCCCTCGGCATCACGGCCGTCTACGTCACGCACGACCGCGTGGAGGCGATGAGCCTTTCCGACCGCGTCATCGTGATGAAGAACGGCGTCATCCGCCAGGTCGGCAGTCCGAGCCGGATCTACGAGGATCCCGATTCCAAGTTCGTCGCCGGCTTCGTCGGCAAGGTGGCCTTCTTCCCCGTCACCCTCGAGGGCGAAGACGGCGGCGCCTTCGTCTGCTCCCTTTCGGGCAAGAAGGTGCGGGCCGCGCGGCGGTCGCCCGGCGTCAGGTCCGGCGACGCGGCCTTCCTGATGGCGCGCCCCGAGTCCCTGCGCCTCGGCGCCCCGGGCGCGGGCGTGGCCGACGGCACGGTCTCCGCCAACGTCTACCTCGGTTCGAGCGTGGAGTCCTTCGTCAGCACCGAGTACGGCGAGATCCTCGTCCAGATCGACGATCCCGCCGAGAAGAAGGTCTGGCCCGAAGGCTCGCGCGTCTCGATTTCCTTCAACGAGGCGCTGATCCGCGTGCTCCCGGGGGGCGATGACTGAATACGGGGCGCCTTCCATGGCCCTATCGGGCCGACCATGGGGGGCGCCTCTTGTCCTGTTCATCGCCGAGGCGTTAGTATAAAAACAATGAAGAAGGCGAAGGGGAAGGCGGCGACGGCGCAGGCGAAAAATCCCGCCGCGGTCGTCCGCGGCATCGAGGTCACCGCCGGTCGTCGGCGGTCCCTGCGCGCCTTCGGGGGAACGCTGGTCCTGGCCGCGGCGGCCGCCGTTTCCGTGCTGGACCTGCCCGAGCCCGGCGGGGATCTCGGCCTCTTCGCGCTCGGCGTCGGCCTGGCCGCCTTGCTCTTCCGCTCCCGCCCGCGGCTCCTCGGCATCCTCATCCTGCCGACCATGGCCGCCGTGCTCTATCCCCGCTTCCGGATCGACCTCGGCACGGGCCTCTTCGCCGCCGCGGAGGCAAGCGCCATCGCGGGGGTCATCTGGTACGCCGCCTGGCGCTTCGCCCGCCAGCGGGTGGCCGACGAGAAATCGATGAGCGCCCTCGAGGCGACGATAGACGAACTCCGCGCGATCTCCATCCGCGATCCCCTGACGGGGCTCTACAACCGCCGCTTCGCCTACGAGGCGGGCCGCGGCTACTCGGCCCAGTCGAGGCGCTACGGCAACGACCTCCACGTCCTCATGCTCGACATCGACCACTTCAAGCACGTCAACGACGATTTCGGCCACGCGGCCGGCGACGAGGCGCTCAAGGGCCTTGCGGAGATCCTCCTCAACATCGTCCGGCAGAGCGACGTCGCGGCGCGCATCGGCGGCGAGGAGTTCCTGATCCTCCTCCCCCAGACCGGCGCCGAGGCCGCCTACAACATCGCGAACCGCATCCGCGATTCCGTCGCCGCCGCCTCCTTCAAGAGCGTGCCGCGCAAGGTGACCGTCAGCCTCGGCGTCGCCGGCCTCCGCGAGGGAGAGCTTTTCGAGACCGCCGTCGAACGCGCCGACGCCTGCCTGTACCAGTCCAAGCATTCGGGCCGAAACCGGGTCACGGTAGGGTAGCCCGGAGGATCCGGCGGCGCGAAACCGCCGCGAGTTGGTCCGCGCGGACCAAAAAAGGGGAGCGACGCCGTCGCTCCCCTTTTGGGTTTATTCGGCTCGTGGCCGACTTATTCGTAGCTCGCCCTGAGGTGGAGGATCCGGAGGGCGGCGCCAAGGTCGGCCGCGGTCGCGCCGGCCGCGCCAAGATCGGTCGCGGGCAGGAAGCGGATGAAGCGCCGTTCCCCGGCCGCCAGGTGGAAGCCCGAGTCCTCAAAGCGGCCCGCGAGGCCCTCGGCCTCGAGCTTCACGAAGAAGGCCGGGGCGGCGGCGATGAGTTCCACGCCGAGTCCGGCGGGCGCGCCCGCGCCGCCCCCTAGGGTCACGATGCGCGATTCAAGGCGAGGATCGGCGAGGGCGCATTTCTTGGGCTCTGTGAGGAAGAGCGTCGCGCGGCGCTCCCGGCCGGGGCCGCCGGCGGGTTCCGGCGATACCGGCCCCGCGGGGGTCGCCGTCAGCCGGGCCTCCAGGAAGACCTCCGTCGGCCGGAGGCCCAGGTCGGAAAGGGGCGCCTCCCAAAGGAGCGTCGCGGCCTCGCCGGCGAGGTCGGCCGTCGCTGAGAACTCGGCGACGAGGCTCCCGTCAAAGCGGCGGAGGGCCAGGCCGAGGCGGCCCGCGTAGGCCGTCCGGCCGTCGTTGACGGCGACGGCCCGAACCGCGCCGTCCTTCAGGACGAGGGCGAGGAGGAGTTCGTCGTAGAAGCGCCGCGCCTCGTAATGGAGGAGCTTCCAGCCGCCGTCGTACTCGAGGCTCGACCAGCTGGCGACGGGCCAGACGTCGTTGAGCTGCCAGTAAAGCGTGCCCATGCAGCGGGGGCGCAGGCTTCGCCAATACTCGACGGCGGTCTTGATGGCCAGGGCCTGCTGGACCTCGGAGAGGTAGAGGGTCTCGCGGAAGCCGGAGGGCATGCGGAAGTAGCGGAGCATCGTCTCCACGATGAGGGTGTTGCCGCGGGGGTGGCGCTGGTGGTGTTCCATCGCGGGGCTCGTCACGTTGCGCTCGCCGTCGGGGGCGAAGGAGGCGACGGTCCGCGCCGAGGGCAGGGACTGGAAGCCGAACTCCGAGCAGAAGCGCGGCCGCACCTCGAGGTAGTCCGCGAAGGGCTTGCCCTCGTGCCAGACCGCCCAGTAATGCATGTCGCCCCGGCCGTCGGAGTGCCAGTTGTCCGAGAAGTCGTTGGGGCCCGCCGAGGGCGAGGAGGGCCACCAGGCGCGGTCGGGATCGAGCTCGCGCGCCACCCGGCCGAGGACGCCCTCCGTCAGGCGGTCGTAGTCGACGATGTAGCGGGCCGGGCTCTTTTTCGATTCCTCGTACCAGGTGATGGCGCCCAGGGCCTCGTTGTTGCCGCACCAAAGGCCGAGGGCGGGGTGGTCCTTGAGGCGGCGCACCTGGTGGCGGATCTCCGCCTCCACCTCGGCGAGGAAGTCCGGGCTCGAGGGGTAGAGGGCGCAGGAGAACATGCAATCCTGCCAGACGAGGAGGCCGAGCTCGTCGCAGAGCTCGTAGAAGGAGTCGCTCTCGTAGCGGCCGCCGCCCCAGACGCGCAGGCAGTTCATGTTCGCCTCGACGGCGGAGCGAAGGAGTCCCGCGATCCGGCCGCGCGTCCAGCGCGAGGGGAGGGCGTCCGCGGGAATCCAGTTGGCGCCCTTGGCGAAGACCTCGCGGCCGTTGGCGACGAACTTCATGGAGCGGCCCGCCTCGTCCTCCTCCGCGACGACGCGGAGTTCGCGGAAGCCGAGGCGCTTCGTGAGCTCGTGGCCGCGCGCGGCCGCCGAGTCGTAGCTCGCGGCCGCCGGCGAGTCGTGGACTGAGGCCGCCGGCGCGGCGGCGACGCGAAGCTCGTAGAGGGGCTGGGCGCCGCAACCCGCGGGCCACCAGAGCTCCGGCGATTCGACGACGAGGTCGAGCTTGTGCCGGGAAGGGCCGGCGGGCGCCTCGACGAGGAGGGCTTCCCGCGCCAGGGGGGCGGGCAGGTCGGGGGAGGCGGGGGCGGATGCCCGCGCGGCGGACACCGCGGACGCGGCCCGCGCGGCGGTCGCGGCCGGGGCGCGGGGGCCCGTGATCGAGGCCTCGAGGCGGACGGGGCCGGCGGCGTCGGCGTCGAGCTCCACCTCCACCTCGACGAGCCAGGTGGCGCCGGCGCGGCGCATGCGGGTCGTGGCGTAGTCGACGCGCGGCCCGTCGATGGCGACAAGGCTGACGCCGTCGTAGAGGCCGCCCGTCATGAGGCAGGGGCCCCAGTCCCAGCCCGCCATGCACTGCGCCTTCCTGAGGAGGTTGCGGTGGGGGGAGGAGACGGGGTAGGTGGAGGCGGGGATCGGGTAGGGCAGGGCCGCGGCGAGGGCGGCGGCGGCCTTTTCCGGCGACCGGATGGTCACGGACAGGGTGTTGGGGCCGGGCTTCAGCAAACGCTTGCAGTCCGCGCGGAAGCGTCGGAACATGTTGCGGCTTTCGCCGAGGAGCTCGCCGTTCAGCCGGAGTTCGGCGACCGTATCCAGGACCTCGATGTCGAGAAAAACGCGGTCATGGGCCAGAAAGGCTTCGCTTGTCGTGAAGTCGCGCCGGAATTCCCAGTCCTCCGCGCCGATCCACTGGAGGCCGAGTTCGTTGTCGGCGTAGTAGGGATCGGGAATTTCGCCGGCCTCGAGGAGGGCGCTCAGGATGTCGCCCGGCACGGCCATCGGCCTTTCGCTGCCGTCGGCGAGGCGCCGCAGGTTCCAGCGACCTTCGAGTCCCAATTTCTCCATCATCGAACCTCCCGGGGAAAGGCAAGAAACCGTGTTGACGGTTTCGACGTACCGTGGTATATCATGATTGGTTGGCAAAATCAACCAACCAACGCAACTCTTCGCGAGGAGCAGTTCCAATCGTGACCAAGGCAAAAGAGTCCGGACAGAATACCACCGCCCGCATCTTCCGGACCATCTGGAGCAGCCCGCGCATCAGCCGGATCGAGATCGCCGAGCGCATCGGCCTCGACAAGTCCACGGTCACGAACCAGGTCGCCACCCTCATCGAGCTGGGGCTCGTCGAGGAGATGGAGGCGGGCACCGCCTCGGCGCGGGGCGGACGCCGGCCCATCCAGCTCGGCATCAACAAGTCCTTCGGCCGCGTGCTCGGCGTCGAGATCCAGACCGAATCCTACGTCGCCGTCCTCGTCGACCTGGCCGGCGAAATCCTCGCCGTGCGGCGCGGGCACATCCACCTCACCGCGGAGAGCTTTCCGGAAACCGTGACGAGGATCGTGTCCGAGGTCTCCGGCGAACTCGGCCCGGGCCCGCGGCCCCTCCTCGGCGTCGGCGTCGGCACGGGCGGCCTCGTCGACTACGACAAGAGCCTCATCCGCTATTCCGTTCCCCTCGACATCACCGCGCCCCTGGACTTCGGCAAGGAGGTGGCCTCCCGGCTGCCCGTGCCCTGCTACGTGGAGAACGACGCGAACTGCTGCGCCTGGGGCGAGCTCGCCTTCAACAAGAGCGCCGAGCTCCGCGACTTCCTCTTCGCCCTCGTCGAGTACCGGAAGGAGCTGACCTCGGTCGGCAGCGTGGGGGGGCTCGGCGTCGGCTTCGGCGTCGTCCTCGACGGCAAGGTCTATTCGGGCGCCCACGGGAACGCCGGCGAATTCCGCAGCGCCTTCTGCGACGGCCGCGGCGACCTCCAGTTCGCCCTGGGCAAGGACGAGCTCAGCCGCTTCGCCTCCGATCCCGAGGTCCTGCGCCGCGCCTCCGAGGAGCTGGCCCGCAACATGGCCATGCTGGTCAACACGATGGACTTCGACCGGGTCTTCATCGGCGGCGACATCGAGTCCCTGGACATCGATTTTCCCGCCATCCTCCGCCGCCGACTCGAGGAGAACTGGATGTACCCCTTCCCCAAGGGCGTGGAGATCGCCTATTCGAGCCTCGGCGAAAAGGCCGTCGCCTACGGAGCCGCGGGAATGATCCTCGACCGGCTCGTCACCGAAAGTCTCCTGCCCGGCCTCGGCGGGCAGGGGGGCGCCTTCCCGCGCGGAAGCG
>JAEUJG010000622.1 GCA_016794765.1 Spirochaetaceae bacterium
AAGCTTGCGGAGCTCGTCGGCGACTTTTTCCTTGCCGGGCAGGATCTCGTAGCGGGCCTTCCAGCCGTGCTCCGGATCGACGCCCATGCGCGCGATGAGCTGGGCGTTGGCCCGTTCGCGCTTGTAGGCTTCCTTCTTCGCGGGCGACAGCTTGCGCGTGATGGCCGCCTGTTCGGCGCGGGCCTTGGCGTCGGAGGCCTTTTCGGAGGAACCCGCGGGCAGGTCGCGGATGTGGCCGATGCTGGACTTCACGACGAAGTCCTTGCCGAGGTATTTGTTTATGGTTTTTGCCTTTGCGGGCGACTCGACGATAACGAGGGCTTTTCCCATACTATCCCCATCCGCGCCCAGGGCGCGTAGGCATGGCCGTTTTCGGGCCAAGGCATCTCTACAAGTGCCCTCATCCGCCCGCGAATGTCAAGATGAAGCGGCGAGACCGGCCTTGACGCCGCGCCTTTCCGCCTTCAGGATTGCCAGGCCGGCCACGGCAACGAGGCTCCGGCCCGTGGATTTCAGGGGGAATCATGTCGAAAAACCGAGGTTTCGCCACCCGCTTTCTCATTCCCATGATCGCGGCCGCCGCCTTGTCCGTCGCGGCCTGCGGCCCGGTGGGGAATGCCGCGGCGGCTCGCCCCGGCGCGTCCGGCCTCCCCGCCTCCGCGGGGGAAGCGGCTCGCGGCGGGCCTTCCGCCGCGCCCGCTCCTGCCGTGCCCGCCGGGTCCTTGCCGCCGTCGCCGGTATCCGCGCCGGCCGCGCCCGCTCCGGGGGCGCCCCCGACCGCCCCGAGCCCCGCGTCGCCGGCCGCACCCGCACCGGGAAGCATGGGAGGCAAGGGGAGCGCCGCCGGGACGCCCCTTCCCTTCGCATCGGCCGAGGAACGGGCGCGATTCGAGGCGGCGCTTTCCGCGGGAACGGCCCTGGCCGGGCCCGAGGCCGCCGAGAGCGCGGATGCCTGGGCCCGGGCGGTGGAGGCCGCGGGCGCGTTGGACGACACCATCGCCCTCCTCGAGGTCGAGGCGGGGAAAAAGGCCGCGCCGCCGCAGGTCGCCTTCGCCCTCGCCGCGCTTTACGGCCGGAAGGGCCTCGAGCGGCAGGAATACGCCGCCCTCTCGCGCGCCGAGGACTGCGCCAAGGGCCGGCCCGAGCTGGCCTTCAACCTGGCGGCGGTCTACGGCCGGAAGTAAACCCTGAAGGCGCAGGGCAAGGTCGAAGAGCTCGTGACGGGTTCCATCCGCGCCCTGAGCGAACCCGCGGGCGCTCGGGTCTTCCTGGACGGGAAGGAACGCGGCGCGACGCCCCTCCTCATCGAGGGACTCAAGGCGGGCGACTACGAACTCCGCTTCGAGCTGGAGGGGCATGACGCCCAGGTCGCCAGGCTCGCGCTCGGGGCGGGCGAACCCGCCTCCTTCTCCGCGGCGCTGAAGGCGAACCAGGGCGAACTCGTCATCCGCTACCAGCTCGCGAGCGCGGCCGACGCAGGCCTTGTCCGCGCCTGGCTGGACGGCAAGGACCTCGGCCTGTCGAAGTACGCGACGCACACCGTCCTTCGCCTGCCCTTCGGCAGCCATACGATCCGGGTCGAGGCGCCCGGCTACGCGCCGGCCGAACGGACCGTGCTGACCTCGCTCCGGGAGGAGGCCGTCGTCATCAAGTTGGCCAGACGATAGTCCGAAGGGCGCGGCGCGGTTCCCGTGGTAGCCGATCGGCAAGACCCCATTCACCATCCGAGGAGCGAAGCATGAAGCGAGAGATCGAGGAAGCCGCGGCCTATCTCCGCGCGCGCGTGGGCGAAGTCCCGAAGCTGGCCCTCGTCCTGGGCTCGGGCCTCGGCGGCCTGGCCGACGAGGTCGAGGAGGCCGTGGTCGTCCCCTACGGCGAGATTCCCCACTTTCCCGTCTCGACGGCGCCCGTCCACGCCGGCCGCCTCGTCGCGGGCAGGCTGGCGGGCAGGCGCGTCCTCGTCATGCAGGGGCGCTTCCATTTCTACGAGGGACACCCCATGGAGCGTGTGGCCTTCCCCGTGCGGGTCTTCCGCGCCCTCGGCGTGGAGAAGCTCTTTCTCACCAACGCCGCGGGCGGCGCCAACCTGGGCTACGCTCCCGGCGACTTCATGCTGATCTCCGACCACATCAACCTGACCGGGCAGAATCCCTGCATCGGGCCCAACGACGACTCGACGGGCCTGCGCTTCTTCGACATGTCCAAGGCCTACGACCCGGAGCTCCGCGCGATCGCCCGCCGCGCCGGGAAGGAGCTGGGGCTGGAACTCCGCGAGGGCGTCTACGCCTGGTTTACCGGCCCGAGCTTCGAGACCCCGGCCGAGATCCGGCTGGCCAGGACCCTCGGCGCCGACGCCGTGGGCATGTCCACCGTCCCCGAGGTCATCGCGGCCGTCCACTGCGGCCTCCGCGTCCTCGGGATCTCCTGCGTCACCAACATGGCGGCGGGGATCCTGGACCAGCCGATCACGGGCGAGGAGGTCCTCGAGATTTCCGCGCGCCGCCGGCCCGAATTCTCCGCCCTCGTCCGGCGGATCGTGGAGCTCGCCGTCCAGGCGGGAAGGTAGGGGCGATGGGCATCCTGATCCGCGGCGCGAGCCTCGGGGGCGAGCGGCGCGACATCCTGATCGAACAAGACCGCATAACGCGCATCGCGCCGTCGATCGGCGGGGCCTTCCCCGCCGGCCTCCTGGCGATCGAGGCGGAGGGCCTGGCCGCCGTCCCCTCGCTCGCCAACGCCCACGCCCACTCCGCGATGACCCTCCTCCGCGGCGTCGCGGAGGACATGGAGCTCATGCCCTGGCTGACCGGGGCCATCTGGCCCGTGGAGGCCCGGATGACCGACGAGGACGTCTATTGGGGCACGCGGCTCGCGGCCGTCGAGATGGCGAGAAGCGGCACGACGGTCTGCAACGACATGTACCTCCACCCGGAGGCCCTGGCCCGCGCCGCCCGCGACTCGGGCCTCCGCTTCGTCCTCTCCTACGCCCTGATCGACGGCCTCGACGAGGCCGTCGGCGCGGCCCAGCGCGCGGCCTGCGCCGCCTTTTTCGAGCGGCTCCCCGACTGCGGCCCCCTGTCGCGCTTCCACCTGGCCGCCCACTCGGTCTACGCGACGACGGCGGAGAGCATCCGCCTCCTGGCTCGGCAGGCCCGCGAGCGCGGCCTCCTCTTCCATGTGCACCTGGCGGAGACCCGCGCGGAGGACGAGGGCTGCCGGGCCCGGACGGGCCTTTCGCCGGCCGCTTACCTCGACTCCTTGGGCGCCCTCGGGCCCTGGACGGTCGCCGCGCACTGCCTCTGGCTCGACGAGCGCGACTTCGACCTCCTCGGCGAGCGCGGCGTCGCGATCGCCCACAATCCCGTCTCCAACATGAAGCTGGCCTCGGGGCCGGCCTTCGACTACGAGGCGGCCAGGCGGCGCGGTCTCCGCGTCCTCCTCGGCACCGACGGCGCGGCCTCGAACAACTCGCTGGACCTCTTCGCCGACATGAAGATCGCCGGCCTCCTCCAGAAGCAGCACTACGGCGACTCGCGGCGCTTTCCCGTGCGCGAGATCCTGGAGGCTGCCTCCGCGCGCGGTCACGAGGTCTTCGGTACGGGCGGCGGCCGGATCGTGGAAGGCGCGGCCGCCGACCTCCTCCTCGTCGACCTCGACCGCGCCTCCATGGTTCCCTGCCATGACCTCGAGGCGAACCTCGTGTACTCGGGCTCCGGCGCCGTCGTGGATACGACGATCTGCGCCGGCAAGGCCCTCATGCTCCATCGCAAGGTGGAGGGCGAGGCGGAAGTTTTCGCCGAGGCCAGGAGCCGGGCGGCGCGGCTCTCGCGGCGGACCTGAGCGGCGGACCTGAACGGAGGGGCAGGCCCGCCGGCGCCGCCGGCGATGCCGTCCCGCCCCGCGCCGACCTGACCGCCCCGCCCCGCGCCGACCGGCCAGCGCCGAGCTGACCGCCACCCCTGTCGGTGATGCCGTCCCGACCCCTACGATTGCCGCCCTGCGGCATCGGGACTATACTCGCCCCATGAACAGCATCCGGGGGCGGTCATGAGAAGCGGGAGCGAGCTCGAGGGCATGGTCGCGGCGATGAGCCGCGAGGAGAAGGTTTCTCTCCTGAGCGGGAGCGACTTCTGGCGCACGCGCGCCCTGCCGCGGCTCGGCGTTAGGCGAATCATGGTCGCCGACGGCCCCCACGGCCTCCGTAAGCAGTCGGGCGACGCCGACCACCTGGGCATCACGGCGAGCGTCCCGGCGACCTGCTTTCCGCCCGCCGTCACGACGGCCAGCTCCTGGGACCGCTCCCTCCTCCGCTCCATCGGCCAGGCCCTCGGCGCGGAGGCGCGGAGCGAGAGCGTCTCCGTCCTCCTGGGCCCCGGGGTCAACATCAAGCGCAGTCCCCTCTGCGGCCGCAACTTCGAGTACTTCTCCGAGGATCCCTTCCTGGCCGGCGAGCTCGCGGCCGCCTTCATCGAGGGCGTACAGGGCGAAGGGGTCGGCGCGAGCCTCAAGCACTTCGCCGCGAACAACCAGGAGGCGCACCGTCTCGTCGTGGACGCGATCGTCGACGAGCGCAGCCTGCGCGAGATCTACCTGCCCGCCTTCGAAAAGGCCGTCACGCGGGCCAAGCCCTGGACGGTGATGTGCTCCTACAACAAGCTGAACGGCGTCCACGCGAGCGACGATCCATGGCTCCTCCGCAAGGTCCTGCGCGAGGACTGGGGCTTCGAGGGCGTGGTCGTCACCGACTGGGGCGCGATGTACGATCGAATCGCCTCCGTGAAGGCGGGGCTCGAGCTCGAGATGCCGGGCAACGGCGGCCAAAACGACGCGGCGGTCCTGGCGGCCCTCGCGGATGGGAGGCTCGACGAGGCCCTCGTGGACGAGGCCGTCCTCCGCCTCCTCGAGCTCGTGGACCGCGCGGCGGCGGCGGGCACGGTCGCCGGCGAGGGGCCGGACGCGGCATCCGCTGCGGCGCCCGCCGCCAAGCCCCGCTTCGACCTCGAGGCCCATCACGCCCTGGCGCGCGAGGCGGCCGAGCGCTCGATGGTCCTCCTCAAGAACGAGGGCGCGGTCTTGCCCCTGGCGCGGTCGGCCCGGGTCGCCGTGATCGGCGACTTCGCCAAGACGCCGCGCTACCAGGGGTCGGGCAGCTCACAGATCGTGCCGACGCGGCTCGACGCCGCCTACGAGGAGCTTTGCGCCCTCGCCGGCCGGGAGTTGCCCTACGCGCGCGGCTTTGACCTCCGGGCCGAGGCGCCCGACGCCGCGCTGGAGGCGGCGGCGCGGGCCGCGGCGGCGGAAGCCGAGACGATCCTCGTCTTCCTGGGCCTTCCGCCCGTGAAGGAGTCCGAGGGTTTCGACCGCGAGGATCTCTCCCTGCCGCGGAACCAGGTCTCGCTCCTCGAAGCCTTGGCCGCCGCGCGTCGGCTCGCCCAGCGCCTCGTCGTCGTGCTCTCGAACGGCGCCCCGGTCGAGATGCCCTGGCTCGACAAGGTCGATGCCCTCCTTGAGGGCTACCTGGGCGGGCAGGGCGGCGGCGCGGCGATCGCCCGCCTCCTCTACGGCGAGGCGAACCCGAGCGGCAAGCTCGCGGAGACCTTCCCCCTGCGGCTGGAGGACAATCCCTCCCATCCCTATTTCCCCGGAAGCGTCGCCCAGGTCCAGTACCGCGAGGGCCTCTATGTCGGCTACCGCTTCTACGACAGCGCCGGCGCGGAGCCCCTTTTTCCCTTCGGCTTCGGCCTCTCCTATACGGGCTTTTCCTACGGCAAGCTCGAGCTGTCGGCGGCGGAGATCGGCGAGGACGAAGGCCTGGTCGCCTCCTGCGAGGTCACGAACGTCGGCAGGCTGCGCGGAGCCGAGATCGTCCAACTCTACGTCCGCGATCCGGAGAGTACGGTTCACCGCCCCTGGCAGGAGCTCAAGGGCTTCGAGAAGCTCGAGCTCGAGCCCGGGGAGACGGGCCGCGCCGTGTTCCGCCTGGACCGGCGGCGCTTCGCCTTCTGGGACGCGGATGCGTGCGGCTGGCGCGTCGAGGGCGGGGACTTCCTCGTCAGGATCGGCGCCTCCTCGCGCGACATCCGTCTCGAGGGTCGGGTCTGCGTGAAGTCCGGCTCCGCGCCCCGCCTCGACCCCGCGCGCCGCGCCGCCCTGGCGCCTTATTACCTTGAGCCCGCCGCGGCGGGCGCCGCCAACCCTGGC
This sequence comes from Spirochaetaceae bacterium, assembly GCA_016794765.1. GTDB lineage: Bacteria > Spirochaetota > Spirochaetia > Treponematales > Rectinemataceae > JAEUJG01. The sequence continues at coordinate 6,202 of JAEUJG010000622.1, forward strand.
GGTGGCGCCGGAGCGCTGGCATCCGTCGGCGACGAGGCCTTTGCGGCCCTGCTCGGCCGGCCGATCCCGATACCCGCGCCGCGCCGCCCCTTCGGCCTCGATTCGACGATGGGCGAAATCGGGCAAAGCCCCGTCG
>JAEUJG010000635.1 GCA_016794765.1 Spirochaetaceae bacterium
TCGGCCAACTCGATCAACATCGGCCGCCTCCTGCCCCAGGTCGCCTACTTTGTTTCCGCCTATCGCGCCCTGCGCGCCTCGGGCCGGCTGGCCTCCGGGGAACGGCTCGACGTCGTCGTCCCGACGGGCAATTTCGGCGACATCCTCGCGGCCTACTACGCCAAGCGCATGGGCCTGCCCCTCGGCCGGCTCGTCGTGGCGTCCAACCGCAACCGCGTCCTCTCCGACTTCTTCGCGACCGGCCGCTACGACCGCAACCGCGAGTTCTTCCGCACGACGAGCCCCTCGATGGACATCCTCGTCTCGAGCAACCTCGAGCGCCTCGTTTTCGAGGCGACGGGCCGCGACGCCGCCCGCGTGGCCGCGCTCGCCGCGGGGCTCGCCGGAAACGGCGCCTACGAGCTCTCCCCGGCCGAACGCGCGGGCCTGGGCGACTTCGCCGCCGAATCGGCCGACGAGGCGGAGGCCGCGGCCGAGATCGGCCGGACCTTCCGGGAGGACGGCTATCTCCTCGATCCGCACGCGGCCGTCGCGGCCGCGGTGGAGCGCAAGCTCCGCGCCCGCGGCGAACTCGGCAAGGCGGCCCTGATCCTCGCCACGGCGAGTCCCTTCAAGTTCCCGACGACGGTGGCGCGGGCGATCGGCCTCGAGCCCCCGGGGCCGGAGGCGGCCTCGGTTCCCGGTTGGGGCTCCGAGCTCGAAACCGCGGCGGCGCTCGCGGAGCGCGCCGGACTCGCACTGCCGGCCGCGGTGGCGGGGCTCCGCGGGGCGGAAATCCGGCACCGCGAAATCGTGGCTCCCTCCGGCATGGAGGGAGCGCTCCGCCGCTTCGTCGAAGGGGGCCGGCCGTGATCCGCGTGCGCGTGCCCGCGACGAGCGCCAACCTCGGCCCGGGCTTCGACGCCCTCGGCCTCGCCGTGGCGCTCTACAACGTCTTCGACCTCGAGGAAGCGGAGGGGCTTGTCCTCGAGGGCGCGGCGCCGGGCGAATCGGGCCCGGAGAACCTCCTCGTGCGCGCGTACCGGCGCGGCCTCGAGGAGCTCGGCCTGCCCTGGCGCGGACTGCGCGCGCGCTTCGCCGCCGACATCCCGGTGGCCCGCGGCCTCGGCTCCAGCGCGGCCTGCATCGTCGGCGGCCTTCTCGCCGCGGGCCGCGCGGGAAGCGGCGCGGCCGGAGCCTCCGGCGCGGGCCTGCCCCGCGGGCGGATCCTGGAGTTGGCCGCGGAAATCGAGGGACACCCGGACAACACGAGCCCGGCCCTCCTCGGCGGCTTCGCGGCCGCCGTCATGGAGGGCGGCCGGGTGGAGGCCGTGCGCGCCCCCCTGGGCGGGGAGCTCGCCTTCCTCGCGATGGTGCCGCCCTTTCCGCTTTCGACGGCCAAGGCCCGCGCCGCCCTGCCCAAGACCCTGCCCTTCGCGGACGCCGCCCGCAACTCGGGCCGCGCTGCCTTGGTCGCGGCGGCCTTCCTGGCGCGGGACTGGGACCGCCTGGAGGCCGCCTGCTCCGACCGCCTCCACGAGCCCTACCGGGCGCCGCTCATCCCCGGCTTCGAAGCGGCGGTCGCGGCGGCCCGCGCGGCCGGCGCCCTCGCGGTCTACCTTTCCGGCGCCGGACCCACGGTGATGGCCCTGGGCCGCGCCGGCGACGCGGCCCTCGAGGCCGGGATCGCGGCGGCCTGCGCCGCCGCCAAGCCCGCGCCCTGGCGCCTCTACCGCCTGGCGGCGGACGACCAAGGGGCGGTCATCGAGCCGGGCGGGGGCGCCTGACGGAGCGGCGCCGGGCAGCGCCGCCGCCGGCTAGAAGATCAGGTCCTTGAGGCGCTTTTCGTCGCGGCGCCAGTCGGGATCCACGCGGACCTGGAGCCGGAGGCGCACCGGGAAGTCGAAGATCTCCGCGAGCTCGGCCTCGGCCTCCTCGCGGATCAGCTTGATCATGGCGCCGCCCTTGCCGATGACGATGCCCTTCTGCGAGTCGCGTTCCACGACGAGGTCGTATTCGGCCTCGAGGCCGCCGTCCTCGCTCTTGCGCGAATCCTCGTAGCTGACGTAGACGGCGTGGGGCAGCTCTTCGCGGGTGTGGAGCATGATCTTCTCGCGGATGATCTCCGCGATGCGGAAGACGGGCTCCTGGTCGGTGTAGTACTCCTCGGGATACCAGGCCGGACCCTCGGGGGCGCGGCCGAACAGGGCCGTGAGGAGCTCGTCGAGCCCCGTCTTCTCGAGGGCGGAGATCTCGAGGACCCGCGCCTCGGGGAAGCGCGCGGCGACGAAGGCCTTGGCGCGCGCGGCGTCGGCGTCCCGGGCGTCGAGCTTGTTGACGGCCACGACGAGGCGGCTCGCGGCGTTCTTCAGGGCTTCGGCGAGGGCCTCCTCCTCGGCGCCCGGCTCCCGGCTCGCGTCGATGAGGTAGAGCACGATGTCGCCGTCGGCGAAGGCGTCCACGGCCACGTCCTTGAGCTTCTTGTTGAGGCGCTTGTCGGAGATGTGGTAGCCGGGCGTGTCGAGGAGGACGAGCTGGCCCTCGGGGCGGTTGACGATGCCGCGCACCGCGTTGCGCGTGGTCTGCGGCACGGG
>JAEUJG010000638.1 GCA_016794765.1 Spirochaetaceae bacterium
CTCGCCGCATCGCGCTGTTACCTGCAGACCTCGAAGGCCGAGGGGTTCGGGATAGCCGCGCTGGAGGCGATGGCGGCAGGGCTGCCCGTGGCCGCGACGAGGGTGCCGGGGCTCGAACCACTGGTCGCCGGCGCTGGGTTGCTCCACGAAAGCGGCGACGCGGCGGCTTGCGCCGCCGACATCCGGCGTTTGTGCGAGGACGAGGCCGTCCGCGGAGAGGCCATCCGCGCGGGCCTGGTCCGCGCCCAAGGCTATTCCATCCAAGGCAGCGCCGCGGCCTATGGGCGCCTTTATTCGAGGGTGCTGGCCGAGAGTACGACAAGCCGAGTTCGGCTACCTTGCGGCGATTCGAAACAACAATAAAAAGATAGGAACACAATGGGAAGCATTGAAGAATTGATGACGGCTCGGGAAGAAATCAGGCGCAAGGCGCTGGCGCTGACGGAAAGGGTCCTGCCCCTGGTCCTCGCGGCGGCCTTTGTCATGAGTTATTGGACCTTCATCGGAACGCGCATAATCATCGGACTTTGCCTCTGGTTCGCGCTGCTTAACTTCCGCGCGGTGTTCCGCGACCGATGGGCGATGATCGTCCTCGGTTTTTTCGCCCTCATCGCCGCGAAGGACGCCGCGATGGCCCTGTTCGCCGACGGGCGCCTCCTGCCGGTCATCAAATCGAGTTCCCGCGTCGTGGTGCTTTTCGGATCGGCCGCCCTCCTGCGCGCCTACCCACGCGAACGGCTGGAACGGATCCTGGGCGCGGCCTTGGGGGTGACGGCGCTTTGCATGACCGTGTATTGGGCAGAAATCGTCGGTCAGATTACGATCATTCCCGGCGGCGTCCTCAAGTTAAGGCAAGTTTTTCAACAGAATACGCCAGGCATGCTCTCGCTGTGGTTTCCTCTCTTTCTCCTGCCTCGGGCGCTCAAAGGATCCGGCTGGAAGAAAACCATGAAGGTTTTTGCCATACTTGCCGTTTCCAGTGGGGTTCTTTTCTTCGATTCCAGTTTCGGCGGTTCCCGCGTGGCCCCGGTTGCTTTCGGCGCGGCAGCCGTCTATGTCCTCATCGCGCCGCGGATTCCGACCAGGATCAGCCTTCCCGCGTTGGTCCTCTTGATGGCGATTGGCACCACGGCGCTGACGATCTGGTTCTCCCCAAAGATCAACGACCTCCTTTTTTACCGCCAGGATCTGTGGCGGGGTTACGCCGGGAAGGCCCTGGAGCGGCCGATCACCGGCTGGGGATTCACGAACGAAAAGGCCAACATGGCCCTGCTCGAGGAGCGCATGCGCGGCACCTTGGCCTATCCCGAGTTTCACGACCGGGGACTCGGCCCGCACAACTCGCTTGTGGCCATGCTTTTCGAGAACGGCGCGATCCTGGCGGCGGCCTACGCGGTGATGCTCCTGTTCCGGGCGCGGCGTGCGGCGGCGAGGCCCGGATTCCTGGACGCGTCCTTTCTGGCCTTCATTGTACTTATGGCAAACGACGCCATGAACCCCGGGGGCGTGCGGTTCCTGGGATTTTTCCTTGGCATCTGTCTCCTTGCGGCAGATACCGCCGAAGCGGAGCCGGACGAATAATCCGGACACCTTTCCTTCGAGAAGCGAGGGTCAATGGCCAAGC
>JAEUJG010000076.1 GCA_016794765.1 Spirochaetaceae bacterium
AATCCATCGTTCGCCTCTTCGTTAAAAGAGACCGGCATTCGATGTCCTTCCGGACGCTCGCGCGTCCGGGTTTTCCAAGCCCCGCCTAAGCGGTTCTTGGTCCTACCTCGCTCTATCCCATCCCTGGAAGACTGTTGAAGAACCCTGTCGGCCACCGCGGCCCGACTGTATCTTACGGCTCAAGGCCGTTATTACCATGTTTGCGCTACAGCGAAAACAACCCACGCTCGCCACCCGCAAGGGCAACGACCCATCCCAAGATCGCTTTTGCTGTTCGATTTGTATTTCAGAGCGCTCTATCAGTTTAGCGATCCAGCCGCCGCACTGTCAAGCATTCATCGTACATTTCATCGCTTTTTTTTCTGGCCGCTTTGTGCTTTTCGTTGCCGATCAGCTCGTCGCGACGACAGGTGTACTCTAGTGAATTCGGCACATTGCAGTCAATAGAGTTTTCAAGTGATTCGCACCGAATTCAATTTTTTGCAATAAAACTCAACACAACGGAACATCCTTCAGCAAAACCGTAACCAAAGGGCCTTTCCGTCACAAAAGCAGGAAGAGAATGCATCATCGAAACGTAACGGCGAACGTTGGCGACACCACAAGCGAGCGGGAATCGGCCAAACATGGGCTCGTCGTTCGGCGAGTCGCCAAAGTACATGACGGAACGCGAATCGCGACCGACATCGATCCCGAGAATCCCGGAAAGAAAAAGCTCGGCCATGGAAAGCTTGTCATAATCGCCGAACCAGGCGTTGACATGGATGGAGCTCACCTTGGCCCGCGTCCCGGCGGCTTCGCAGAAGTTCTTTACCTTTTCGGCGGTCTCAAGACCGAGATCGGGAGCTTCTTCCGCGAAATCAAGGGCAAGATCGAAGAGCCGATAGGGCTGGTCCTTGGCGAGGCGCAAGCCCGGAAAGGCCGCGAGGGCCTCGACGCCAAGGGCTTCGAGCCGACGGCGCGTCGCGCCCGCCTCGGGGGCGGCGGGGTGGAAGAACCGCTCGAGGCGGCCGTTCTTCATATAATAGGCGAAGGCGCCATTCTCCCCGACGACGCCGGCGACCGGCCATTGCCGCGCGATCAAGTCGCACCAGCCCGCGGGCCGGCCGGTGACGGGAACGGCGGCGATGCCCGCCCGACGGAGCGCCCAAAGCGCCGCATAGGACTCCTCGAGCAGGAGCCCGTCCTCGGTGATCGTGTCGTCGATGTCGAAAAGGACGCAACGGACGGCTGCCGCGTCCTCCCGCCCGAGTTCGGCGAGGGGGCGAAGGGCGGTGAGCTGGTTCATGCCTTGACGATCTTGCGGAACTGGACCACGTAATCGAGGAAGGAGCCGATGGAGAGCAGGGCGGCCAGGATATAGAGCGCGAGCACCAGGGGGGAGAGCCAAGACTCGCCGCCGGCCAGGAAGGGAAGGCGCGCGGCGCTCCACAGAAGCAGGGAGGATCCGCCCGCCACCATGTAAATGACGGCCTTGAGCTTGCCGCCCGGGCGGGCGCCCATGGCGACCCCGCGCTCCGCGAGAAGCATCCGCAGGAAGAGGATGCCGAATTCGCGGTACAGGATGACGAGAAGCACCCACAACGGCATGATGCCGGAAAAGGCGAAGCAGACAAAATACGTGATCCGCGCTATGACGTCGGCGAAGGGATCGAAAAGCTTGCCGAAGGCGCTGACGGTTCCGGCGCTGCGGGCCGCCTTGCCGTCCAGGAAATCCGAGATCTCGATCATGGCGAAAAGCAGCCAAAGGACTGTCGAAACGGCTCCGCCGCCGAGTCCAAGCGCCTCCCCGAAGAAGAAAAAGGCGAAAAACAGGGGGGCCATGAAGAGTCGGCTCGAGGTGAGGCGATCGGCTAGATTCATGAAGCCAGTATGGGGATTTGACAGCGATACTGTCAAGTTGTATCATTAGCCGGTCGTCTTCAGCGGCAGCCCAGGCGCTCCGCCCGAAGGGATCCAGCACCGAAACGCCGGAAATCCGGCCCCTCGCCCAATCGGAGAACAACGTGAGCGATCGTCTGGCGAAAAGCATTCTTGGCGTCATCGGCGCATACTTCGCGCTCCAGACGATGATCTTCCTCGCCTTCGCCCTGCCGGCCGGATTCTTTCCCCGCTATGGAATCGCCTATCTCGCGGTCGCCGCGGCCTTCCACTGCTTCCTCCTCGGGATGCTCTTCCTCTTCAAGCAGGACTTCGTGATCGAAGAGACGGGCAGGCGGCTCGACCGGGTGAACCTGGCGAACCGCATCACGCTCCTCCGCGTGAGCACCCTGCCGACCCTCCTCTTCCTGATCTTCGCCGCGAAGGATTATCGCATCCGCGCGCCGCTCCTCGGCCTCGTCGTCCTCGTGTTCCTGACCGACTTCGCCGACGGCTATGTCTCCCGCCGGGGCGGCGAGGTCACGCGCATCGGCAAGATGATGGATTCGGCGAGCGATTACAGCCTGCTCGTTGTCCTTACCGTCGTTTTCTATTATTTTAGCCTCATACCGCGCTGGTTCTTCATCCTTGTCGTGGCCCGGCTCGGCTTGCAGACGGTGTTGGTGGCGATCCTGATCCTCGTCAAGCGGAAGATCGTCCCCAGGACGACCTTCATGGGCAAGGCGGCGGTCGCGACGATCATGGTCCTCTACGCCGCCGAGGTGCTGAGGATCGTTTTGGCCAAGTCCGCCGGCCCGATCATCACGGGAGTCGAGTGGATCGTCGGCGCGGTGGTGGCCGCGAGCGTCGTGGACAAGCTCATAGCCTTCGGCCGCGCCCTCACGGAGCGCCCGGCCGAAGGGGACAAGGGCGAGGCCGGGCGATAGACGGAGCCGGGTACCGGCGCATTCAGCAGGAGAGAAAAGCCATGGCGATGATAAAGAGCGCGCTCGAGCTCGCACTCGAGAAAACCAAGGACATGAAGGTGGATCCGGTCGCCCTCGAGGCCTCCGAGACCAAGCAGGACGGCAAGCGGACGGCGGGGCAATACCTCGAGGACCCGGATTCCGTGGACATCGAGAAAAAACTCGCGGCCTGCCCCAAGGACAAGCGCGTCCACCTCAAGGCGGGCATGCACGAGATCCTGTCCTCCCAGCTCCAGCTTCCGACCGGCGAGGCGGGGCTCGAGAAGCTCGAAAAGATCGCCGCGGCCTATGTCGCCCTCTCCGCGGGCGCGGGGCTCCTCGGCGGCGCCGTGGGCGGCGCCATCGCCGAAAAGAAGATCCAGGGTCTTTTCCAGCAACTGGCCGCCTTCCTGAAGCAGTACCTCGACGACATGAAAAACGTCGAGCAGGTCATCAAGAAGCAATGGGCGCCCAAACTCCGGGAAAAGGAACGGCAGATGGCCGCCCGCCTCGGGCAGGACGTCCGGCTCGATCCGATGATGGATCCCGAGTTCTCCGCTTTCTACAAACAGAACGTCGGGGCCCTACGGCAGCAGTACCAGGCCGCCCTCGACAAGGCCAAGCAGGACCTCGCGGGGATGATCGGACTTCCCCAGGAATAGGCCTTCGCCGCGGGCAGGGGCCAAGGACGCGAAAAGCCGGACCTCGGGTCCGGCTTTTTTGCGCGCTTCACGGAATAGCGTCGGACCGGCCATGCCGGCGGCCGCGCAAGCGGCCGGGCCTTTTCAAGCATACTTGGTCCGGTTGCGCGGGAGACGAGAAGGACGGGTCAGAACCCGCCCCGCGAAGCGCGGGCGAGGGTCACCATGAGAAGGGCGGCGTCCGCCTTGCGGAGGCCGGGCACCCGGGAAGCCTGGCCGAGGGTCAGGGGCCGGAGGGCCGAAAGCTTCTCGCGGCCCTCGGCCGACAGGCCGGCCACGGCGCCGTAGTCGAAGCCCTCCGGGATGCGCAGGCCCTCCGAGCGCTCGAAGCGGCCGGCCAGCCGCTCCTCCTTCGCCTCGTAGCCCGAGTAGGCCGCGTCCAGCTCGGCGGTCTCGATGACATCGGCCGGATAACGCTCCCGGAGTCCCGGATCGAAGGCGGCGAAACCGCCGGCCACGCGGGGATCACGCACCGCGTCGGCCGCGGCCTCGCCGACGTGGGGCCCCAGGGCG
>JAEUJG010000088.1 GCA_016794765.1 Spirochaetaceae bacterium
CGACGGGCATGAAGGCGGGCGTCTCGACGCGGCCGTGGGGCAGCTCGACGAAGCCCGTGCGGGCGCGGGTCGAGGGATCCTTGGCCCGCTGCGTGAAAATGCTCTTTCGTTCCATATCGCTCCGATTCCTTGTTGACGGGCGCGTTGCCCGCCTTAGGTCCTCGCCCGGCGGAAGAGCAGCGCTCCCACGCACGCGAAGACCGCCAGGGGCGCCCAGGCTCCGACCGCGGGCGGGACGAGTCCCGTCTTGGCCATCAGCATGGTCACCATCTGGGTCACGTAGTATCCGGTCGCCGTCACGAGGCTCGCGAGGAGGCTCATGAGGAGGACGTTCTTGCGGAAGCCGCCGCCGAGGGCCGAGGACAGGACCACGACGACGAGGGGCGCGAAGGCGAAGGAGTAGCGCTTTTGCCGTTCGGCGAGCGCCTCCGCCGACGGGAGCCCGGCGCGGGAGAGGAAGCCGACGTACTCCTTGAGCTCGGCGACCGTCATCTCCTTGACGTCGCGGTTCTGGCTCCGGAATGCGTCGGGGGCTTCGTCGAGCTCGTCGGCGGTATAGCTGCCGTGGCTCGATTCGAGCCAGACGCCGTCAGGTCCGGCGACGAAGCGCCGGGCGCGGGAGAGGAGCCAGCGGCCGCCCTCCCACCGCGCCGACGGCGCGTCCGTCCGGGCGGTGGGCCGGCCGCCGCCGTCGCGCTCGATCACCGTCAGGTTCGAGAGGGTCTGCGTCGCGTCGTCGTAGAACTCCGCGCGATAGACGACGCCGCCGTCCCGCGAGATCACGGCGATGTCGGCGTTGCTGCGCGAGAGGCTCTGCCGCAGGAGCTCGCGCGAATAGGCGCCCTTGGCGCGGTAGCTCGGCAGGACCACCCGGTCCTCGAAGACGAAGGAGGCGGCGGAGAGCAGGGCCGCGACGAGGAGGAGGGGCAGGACGAAGGAGGAGAGCTTGATGCCGGCGCCGAAGACCGCGACGAGCTCGTTCCGCGCGTAGAGCCCGCCGAGGGCGTACGCCGTCGCGAACAACAACGCGGCGGGCAGGCCGTAGGACAGGCAGGTAGGCGCGTAGAGGAGCATGACGCGGAGGATGGATGCCGCCGGGACGTCCAGGGAGAGGTAGCGCCAGAGGTTCGCGAAGAGGTCGACGAGTTCGAGGAGCATGACGAAAAAACCGAGGGCGCCGAGGAATACGGGGGCGAAGCTCCGCAGCAGGTAGGCGCGCAGGATGGCGGGTCGGCGCATGGGGTCCAGCTTACCTTGCGAGCCCGCCCGCGATCCAGAGGAGGGCTCCGGAGGCGAGCACGAAGGCGTTCGGCAGCCACATCGACCAGAAGGGCGACCAGCCGAGGCGGGTGCCGAAGGTTTGCCCCGCAAGGAGGAGGGCCCAGTAGAGGACGGCGAGGAGGAGGCCGAGCCCGAAGCCGACCGAGCGCCCGGCGCGCCGGGCCCGCAGGCCCAGGGGAAAGGCGAGGGTCACGAAGCAGAGGGCGCCGAAGGGAATCGAGAATTTCTTGTAGTACTCGAGCTCGTAGATCTTGAGGCTGCGGTCCTCCAGCGGGGAGGACTCGAGCTCGCGGAGGGTCTTGAGGAGGGGCTGGAGCCTTCCGCGCGCGTTTTCGTAGTTCAGGCCCTCCTCGGTCGCCGCCGCGTAGGCCTCGGCCAGGGAGGCGCGCAGGGCGGCGATCTCCGCGGCCCTGGCGCCGCGGCGGCCGTCGAAGGCGGCTGCCTTGTCCCGGATGACGCGCCCCAGGTCCTTGGAGCTCATCTCCCGCGGCCCTATCGAGGCGGAAGCCTCCCCCCGCTCCCGCGTTTCGATGCGGTAGTCGAGCGAGTCGCAGGTCGAGTATTCGAAGCGGCCGGGGGCGCTGTCGGAGGATTCCTGGGTCCAGACCTCCTCGAGGCGGAGGAGGAGGTAGCCGTCGTCCTTGCCCGACGAAAGGAGGCGCGCGCGCTTGGCCGCGATGACGCGGCCGGAGCCCTCGCCGCCGCGGTCGAAGAGGACGACGTCCTCGACGGCGTCGCCGGTCACCGCTCCCGTCACGATGGTGACGCCGCGGTAGCGCCTCGCCGTCCAGGGCTCCAACTCGAGCGCCGGCGAGGAGACGAGGAGCTTGCGGTAGAGCTTGCCGAACTCGACGGTGCCGAGCGGCAGGAAGAAATCGTTCATCACGAAGGAGAAGAGCGACACGGCGAGGGCCAGGACGGCGAAGGGCATGAAGACGCGCCGGGCGGGGACGCCGGCGGCCTGGATGACGAGGATCTCGTTGGACGCGGCCAGGCTTCCCGCGGCCATGAGGCCGCCGACGAGGGCGGCGAATGGGAAGGACATCGCGACCACCGAGGGCATGGCGTAGACGAGGAGGAGGAAGACGTCCCAGAGCGGCGCCCGCTTGGCGAGGATGTCCTCGGCCATGAGGAGGAGCTGGTTCACGAAGAAAACGACGAAGAAGAAGAGGAAGGCCACGAGGAGGGAAAGCGCGAATTCCCTGGCGATGTGCGCGTAGAGGATGGCGGGCCGCCCGCTAATGCGGGCGAGCCCGCTTTGGCGGGCGAGCCCGCATAAGCGGACGGGTCCGCGGCCCGCCGCCGCGACGGGCGCGCTCGCGCGACCCATGCCTAGGCGCCGCCCGTGGATCCGAAACCGCCCGCGCCGCGATCGGTGTCGCCCAACGCGTCACCCGTCACGAAGCGGGCGCGGGCCACGGGCGCGACGACGAGCTGGGCGATGCGGTCGCCGGGATTGACGCGGACCGGCTCGCGGCCGAGGTTGGCCAGGATGACCTTCACCTCGCCGCGGTAGTCGGCGTCGATGGTTCCGGGCGAATTGAGGCAGGTGACGCCCTTCTCGAGGGCCAGCCCCGACCGGGGCCGCACCTGGGCCTCGTAACCCTCCGGCAACTCGATGCGGAGCCCGGTCGGCACCGCGGCGCGGGCCCCGGGTTCGAGGTCGAACGGCGAGTCGAGTTGGGCCCGCAGGTCGGCGCCCGCGGCTCCCGGGGTCTTGTACTCCGGCGCCGCCGCTCCCGGGGCGACCAGGATCTTGACGATGGGCTCATGCATGGCGGGGCTCTCCTTGGGAGGGGGCGGACGCGGCCTTCGGGGCCGCAAGGCCGAGGGCGGCCGCGGCCGCGCGCGAGCGGCGGCCGTAACCGAAGCGGGCGCGCTCCCTGCCGGCGAAAAGGCGTTCGGCCATCGCGTCCACTTCGGCCTTGCCCACGGCGAGGATGCGCGAACGCGTCTCCTCGACCTCGAGCACGGTTCCGGCGCAGAGGCGCTGGCGCGCGAGGCGCTTCATGCGGTATTCGGGGTCGTCCAGCGCGAGTTCGAAGCTGCCTTCGATGCGGGAGACGGACTCCGCCACCTCTTCCGGG
>JAEUJG010000096.1 GCA_016794765.1 Spirochaetaceae bacterium
CCATCGAGGCCGCGCGCGCCGGCTCCGTCGGCAAGGGCTTCCGCATCATCGCGAACGAGGTTCGGACCCTCGCGGGCCAGACCGGCGACTTCGCCAAGCAGATCGAGTCGACCACCGCGGAGTTCCGCTCCTCCGTCGCGGCGATCGACGAGAGGATGCGGGATTTCCTCATGCTCCTCGACCGCTTCAAGGCCTCCTTCACCGAGGTCCTGGCCAACTTCCGGGACAACGCCCAGAGCGTGGACAACGCGGGGCGCTTCCTGGCGGAGATCGCGGGCGCCATCCGCGAGGAGACCCTGGCCCTGAACGACGGGCTCGATTCGCTCGAGAGCATTTCGGGCTCCATGAAGGACACGCACGCCGTCTTCACCGCCCTGACGAAGAGCCACGCCTTCCTGGACGAGCTGCTCGAGAAGCGCTCGTGAGCGGCCTTTCCCGCCGCCCCCTGGCCGTCGTCACGGACGACCGCTTCGGCGACGGCCTGGCCCTGGAGCGCGCCGTCCTCGGGCCCGCGGGCGTGGAAGTGGTCGAGGCGAGTTGCGCGACCTCGGTCGAGGTAGCCGCGGCCTGCCGCGACGCCGACGCCGTCCTCGCGAACCTGGCGCCGGTCGACGCGGCCGCCCTGGCGGCCATGGAGCGCTGCGTCGTCGTGGCGCGCTACGGCGTCGGCCTCGACAGCGTGGACCTGGCCGCGGCGGCCGCCCGCGGCGTCGCGGTGCGCAACGTGCCCGGCTATTGCGACACCGAGGTCGCCGAGGAGGTGATCGGCCTCATCCTGGCCCTCGCGCGCCGCATCGCCGAGCGCGACGCCTACGTGCGCGCGGGCGGCTGGAACCTTCCGGCGGCGAACCGCCGCGTCGCGGGCTCGATCCTGGGCGTCGTCGGCTTCGGCGGGACGGGAAAGGCCCTGGCCCGCGCGGCCCTGGGCCTCGGCTTTTCGGCGATCCTCGTGCACAGCCGGCGCGTTTCGGCGGAAAGACTGGAGGCCGCCCTGGGCCCCGCGGCGCGCGCCCTGGGCGTCCGCGTGGAAGCCGCCGGCCTCGACGAGCTTCTCGGCCGCTCCGATTGGGTGTCGCTGCACCTTCCCCTCGTCTCCGAAACGAGGGGGCTCATGGACGGCGGACGGTTCGCCGCGATGAAGGAGGGGGCCTCTTTCGTCAATACCTCGCGGGGCGGCCTCGTCGACGAGGGAGCCCTCGCCGCGGCCCTCCGCTCGGGGCGCCTCGCCGGAGCCGGGCTCGACGTCTTCTCCGTCGAACCCCTGCCCGCGGACAGCCCCCTGCGCGGCCTGCCGAACCTGGTCTTCTCCGACCATTCGGCCTACGCCTCGCGGGAATCGGTCGCCGAGCTTCGGCGCAGGACCGCCCAAAACGCGCTCGAGGAACTCGCGCGGGCGGGACGCCTGCCGCCCCGGGGCTGAGCCGCGACCCACCCCGGCGCGGTCGCCCGGGGCCGGCCCGCGGCGGCTCCGGCCCGAGATCCGGGCTAGCGTTTCGCCGCGAGTTCGCCTATCACGAGGACCGAGACGACGCGCCCTTCGCTGGAGGTGGCCTTGTTCGCGTTCAGGGGATCGGGCCGGTATTCGCCGCGGCTCACGAAGGCGTAATAGTGGAGACCCGGAGGCAGGACGAGTTCCAGCTCGTAGAGGCCGGGGGCGGTTTCCGTCATCTCGTGGAGGAAGGGATCCCAGTTGTTGAAGGTGCCCGCGACCGCGACCGCTTCGCCGGGCGTTCCGCGGAAGCGGAAGCGCGCGGTGCGTCCGTCCTCGGCCAGGAGGCGATAGTCGCCCGGCCGCTCGTCGCTCAGGTAGGGCACCTCGGCCAGGGAGAGGACGACGCCGGCCCCGCGGTCTTCCGCCTTGCGCGGATTGTTCGGATCGGCGAGCCAGACCCCGTCGATGACGAGGCGATAGGCCAGGGGCGCCCGACGCTTGAGCGGGATCGGGTAGGCCAGGACGAAGACCCCGTTCTGGTTGCGCTCGAAGAGATGCACTTCGCGATAGTCCTCGTCCTCGAAGGCGGCGCCGACGCAGCGGTAGGCGCCCTTGGCCGAAAGGATGAGGTGGTTTTCCAGCGTTTCGGGCGGCCCCGCGTTCTTTTTTCCCGCGAGGGCGAGGTGGAGGGACAGGGACTCTACTTCGAAGGCGGCGGCGTCGGCGGCGGCTGCCAGGGAGAAGGCGAGCGCCGCGATCAGGAGGGGTATTCGCTTCATGGGACCTTTCGCTCCCTGTACTATCGGCGTGCCAGGCCCCGTCAATTACGCTAATTTCCTATACAAAGGCGCGATTGTTCCGTTAATATAGGCAAGGTACCTATGCCGCGGCTACAGGACGTCGAACGGTTCAAGAGCGATCTCGCCGCGCTCTCGCGGGAGTCGGAAATCCTTGCCCAGTGGGGCGAGGAGCGGGAAGACGCGCAGCCGCCCGCGGACGCTGTCGCCGAACCCGCGCGCCCCGAGGCTCCCCCGCGCGGCCTGGCCGCCAAAGCTGCGGCCGCCACGGCGAAAAAAACAGCCGCCTCCCGCGCCGCTCCCGCCGCCGAGCCCCCGGAAGAGGGCCTGCCTCCGGATTTCGCCACCCTCCTCGCCGACATGTCCCTGGATTCCGACCAGCCCTCGGCGCCCGAAGGCGAACTCGGGGGCGGAGTCGAGGAGTTGGAGGAGTTCGACGAAGCGCCGCCGACCGCGGCCGAAAGCGAGGTCGAGGCCGAGAGCGGGGGCTCGGAAGCCGGCGGCCTCGAGGACTTTTCCGCGCTCGACGATTTTGACCTCGCCGCCTTCGCCGAAGGCGCGGGTTTGGGTGAAGAACCCATCGAGGGAAACGACGAAGAAAGCGCCCAAGCGCCCGTGGAGGCGCCGGCCGCCGAGGACTTCGGCGCGCTTCCCGACGCGGGATTCGCCGCCGGCGGTTTGGTGGACGAGACCGAAGCGCTCGAGGCCCTCCCCGGCTTCGATCTCGACGAAAGCTTCGGCGCCGAACCTTCGGCCGAGGCTCCGGCCGGCTTCGAGCTCCCCGCCGCGGAATCCCCCGAATCCCCCGAATCCCCCGAATCCACGGAAGCCCCCGAGTCGATCGAGGAGCTCTCCTCGCTCGACGAGTTCGCGTTGCCCGATCTCGACGAAGGCGGCGGCGCTCCCGCCGGGGAAACCTTCGACCTCGGCGGCTTTGACTTCGGGGAAACCGAAGCCGCGGCGCCGGAGGAGACGACCGCCCAGGCGGAGGCCTTCGAGGCCGACGGGGCTGAAGGGCCCGGCGAGGCGCTCGAAGAGCTTGGCGGCGAATCCTTCGGCGACGAATCCTTCGCCGAGTCCTTCTCCGAGTCTGTCCCCGAGGAAGGTTCGGGGGCCGCCCCGCTCGACGACTTCTCCATCCCCGACTTCGGCGATCTCGGCGCGGAGGAGGAGGGCGGGGCCGCCGAACCCGCCCGCGGCCCGGGCTCCGTCCCCTCAGGGCCTTCGTCCGCGGCCGCGGCCGCGCCTGAAGCGCCCGCCGCCGGCGATTTCGACGCCTTCGATTCCTTCAACTTCGAGGAAGGGGCCACCGGCTTCGGCGACAGCGGTTTCGGCGAGGGTTCGCTGGGCGGCGAGGATCTGGACCGCGAGCTCGCCTCGCTCGGCGAGGCGAACGCCGAGGAAGGCACCTTCAACCTCGACAAGGACTGGGGCTCCGGGTTCGAGGTGCCGGGCGAGGCGCCGGCTCCCGGCCGCCGCGCGCCGCCGCCGCCGCGCGCCGCCGCCGCGGGTCCCGCCGCCGCCATTCCGCGGCCGCGGCCCGCCGGCCCCGAGGAGAAGCTTCGGCCGGTCTCCCTCACCGAAGCCCAGGTCGACCGCCTGCAGGACCGCCTCCTCGCCTTCCCGCTCAACTTGCGCGTCGCCGTCGAGGACGCGGTCGCGAACGAGAAGGGCACCGAGGCCCAGCGTTCCCGGCTCGTCTGGATGCTCGTCGAGGGCGCGAAGATCGAGGAAGTGGCCGGCCTCGCCGGGCGGATCCTCCAAAAGCGCGTCACCGTCCCCAAGGGCTACGAGAAGAGCACCGGCGCCGCCCACGAGGCGGAGAAGGGCACGCTCGCCTACGCCCTCGTCCATACCGTCCTGCCGATCCTGCGGATCGCCGTCCTGGCCCTGGCCGCGGCCGGCGTCCTCGGCTTCCTCGGCTGGAAGTTCATCTACCGCCCCCTGGCCGCGAACGCCCTCTATCGCACGGGTTATGCCCGCATCGCCGAGGACCGCTACGCCGAGGCGGAAACGGCCTTCCGCAAGGCCGGCGAAATCGTCGAGTACAAGTCCTGGTACTACCGCTACGCCGAGGCCTATGTCGGGAAGCGGCAATACATCCTGGCCGAGCGCAAGTACCAGAGCCTCTTGGACCGCTATCCCCGCGAGATCGAGGGGGCCCTGGCCTGGGCGCGGCTCGAGAAGGACCAGCTCAAGTTCAAGGACGCGGCCGAGATCCTCCAGCGGCGCATCCTCGAGCGCTCCTACCTGAACCGCGACGCCCTCCTCCTTCTCGGCGACGTCTATCTCGCCTGGGCGGAGGAAGAGCCCAAGTACTACGAGGAGGCGCGCCGCAACTACGCGGCCCTCATCCAGCGCTACGGTTCCGACGACCTCTATCTGGAACGGATGCTGCTGTACTTCATCCGCACGGACAACTACAAGGAAGTGAAACCCCTGAAGGACCGCTTCATGGCGCAGGCGAAGATCTTCCCCTCGACGGAGACCCTCGCCGAGCTCGGCGCCTACCTCTTCGACCGGGGCGAGCGGGCCGACGTGAACCGCATCCTCCTGGCCGCGCAGGCCAAGAATCCCGAGGTGCCCGAGCCGCATTACCATCTCGCGCGTTATTACGGCGCCACGGGCGCCCCCGGCGAGGAGCGCAAGGCCCTGGACCGCGCCATCGCCGCCTACGGGAAGATGCCGGCCCTGTCGGCGAAGCGACTCGGCTACCGCATCGACGCCCTGATCCGCCGCGGCGAGTTCCGGCTTCGCGGCACCGAGTACCTCGCCGCCGAGGAGGACTTCGCCAAGGCGGCGGAGCTCTACGGCGACGCCCTGTCCCTGCGGCGCTTCCCGAAGAACGCCCGCTTCGCGGCCGCCTACGCGGGCCTGGCGGAGATCGCGTACTGGATGCGCGACGACCTCGAGTCGACCCTCGCCCTGCTCGAGCGCGCCGCCGACCACGGCTACGACAACCCCGAGGCGCGCTACAAGCGCGGCTACGCCCTCTATCGCCGGGGCAACTACGCCGCCGCGATCGAGCAACTCTACCGCTCCTCGGTCGCCGGCGCGGCGGGTCCCTATGTCGACTACGCCTTCGGCGCGGCCCTGTACGCCCGCGAGGACTTCTACGCGGCCGAGGGCCATCTCCGCCGCGTCGTGGACGCGATGACCCTGGAGCTCGAGCGGCTCGAACAGCCCGATCCGCAGGGCCGGGCCTCGCACGGCGAGATCGTCGAGCTCCTCGTCCAGGCGCAGAACAACCTGGGCGCGGCGCTCTACAAGTCCGGCAACCGCCTCGGCGATCCGCGCCGCAAGGCCAAGGCGATGGCCGCCTTCGCCGAGTCGGCCCGGCTCTTCGACGCCCTCGTCCGGGACCAGTCGACGATGGTCCGTCCCGACGCCAAGAACCTCGGCTTCCTCAACATGGATTTCGTGCTGCATCCGAAGCGGGGAGTGGACCTGGCGGTGTACGAGGAACTGCCGCGCGATATGCGATTCCCTCGCGGCGAAAAGCGCTGAGGCGGGGTGGGCGGGCTCGGCGGCGGCCGGCCCGGCGCCGCGAAGGCGTGTTTAAAATGAAAAAAGTCCGGTGGGCGATACTGGGATTGAACCAGTGACTTCTACCGTGTGAAGGTAGCACTCTCCCGCTGAGTTAATCGCCCACCGGACTTTCCGGGCGGTTCCCGGGAGGAACCGCAGGAAGGAATCTAGCACCGGGGGCCTTCTCTGTCAAGAACATGTAATCGTTCGTTTTTTATATACGAAAGCGTGCAGTAATGTATACGCCGGCATTGGATTAATAAAAAAGTAATGATGTAAGTTGCTGTGGCAGTTGCATTTAAAAATTGAAGGATTGGAGCTATTGTTTGGTACGGTTCGTGCATGCTACTACTAGCAGCACGAAAGGCGGCATTCAAAATGGCAGCAGAGAGCAGTTTGGCCGTTCAGCGGGCGCCCCGGCGCTTTGCCGCGATCGGCGAAGAGATTCGGATCGAAATCCTCCGCAAGGCGATTCACCTCTTGATCGCCATCGTTCCGAGCCTTGCCCGCATCGACCTTCGCCTGACCCTCGGCCTGCTTTCCTTCGGCATCCTCGTCTACGCGATCTGCGAAGCCTACCGCATCGACGGCAAGCGCATTCCCGTCATTTCGCGCGTCACCGCCCTGGCCGCGCGCCGCCGCGACGCCGGCAAGTTCGTGCTCGGCCCCGTCACCCTCGGCCTCGGCGCCATGCTTTCCCTCCTCCTCTACCCCTCGCCGGCGGCCGCCGTCGCCATCTACGCCCTCGCCTTCGGCGACGGCTTTTCCAGCCTCGTCGGCAAGCTTTTCGGCAGCATCCGCCTCCCCTTTACCGGCGGCAAGTCCCTGGAAGGCAGCCTCACCTGCCTGGCGGCGGTCTTCCTGGCGGCCCTGGCCGTCTCGGGCCGCCCCCTGCCCGCCCTCGCGGTGGCCGCGGTGGCGATGGTGGTGGAGGCCGCGCCGCTCAAGGATTTCGACAACATAGTGTTGCCCGTCCTGACCGGGGCCTTCGCCGTGCTCGTCATCTAGGCGGCCCGCGCTCCCTTCGACTCCGACATTTGCAAGGAAGGCCTCACGCAAAGGCGCTACGGCAAGGAACGGGTGCTCCCGGTTCGCTTGGTCCTTGCCTTTTGCGGTTTTGTGCCTTGGTGCGGAATATCCAAGAATGTCGCACGCAAAGGCGCGGAGGCGAGGAGGGGCGGAAGGGCGGAAGAAGAATAGCGATGAGTTGCTTCGGGGATTCGCCATCCTCTACGTTGGCCCTTCGTGGCTTTGTGCCTTGGTGTGGAACATTCTAGAATGTCGCACACTAAGGCGCGGAGGGCGGGCCTTACTGCCAGAGGTAGTAAGCGTGGAGGCGGGACACGAAGAGCCAGGAGCCGGCCAGGAGGAGGGTGAAGCCGAGGAGCAGCGCCAGCGGATGCCATTGCGAGACGAGGATGCCCTGGCCGAGGAGGGCCGCCGCGGCGCCGAGGGCGATGACGCGGTAAGAGCGCTCGCCCGTGGAGCGGGCGGCGTAGAGGAAGTCGATGGTCGTGGCCACGGCGGCTATCGCGCCGAGGAGTCCGGTGATGCGGACGTAGCCCGGCCGGACGAGGAAGGTGGGGTCGTAGACGCCGGTGTTGAGGGGCATGGCCCAGGCGAGGCCGGCTCCGACGGCGAGGATGAGGGTCAGGACCGTCCCGAGTTTCTCGTTGCGGAATCCCGCCGCGTAGAGGCTGGACGCGAAGATCGCGAGGATGCCCGTGAAGCGCGCGGCGAGCACGACGCGGGTGGCCGTGAGGGTGGCCTCCGCCGTCATGCCGGCTTCTGCGAGGCGAAAGACGACGAGCCGTCCGGTTTCGAAGCCGAGGGAGAGCACCCAAAAGGAAAAGAAGAAGATTTCCGAGGAGACGGTCTTCCGGAAGGAATAGAGGATGAAGCCGAGGCAGAGGGCCGCGTAGAGGCCCGCGAGGAGGGAGCCGGCGGCGATGAAGCCGGGCGACAGGAGCTTCATGCCGAAGAGTTCGAAGGCGAGGATGCTTTCGGAGTTTTCGAGGTGGCTCGGGTCGGCCCTTCCGAGGAGGAAGGGCAGGGTGTGGACGGCGGCGGCGGCCATGCAGAGGCAGGCCGCCGCGAAGAGGGTCCAGTTTATCCTGCGTCTCGCGGCTATCGTCACGCCCTCAGGATAGCCGGTCGGCGGGCCTTTGAACAGCCGCTCGGACGGGAGCCGGAGCGTTTGCGTTAAGGGGCGCTTCCGCCCGAGCCGATACTTTCGGCAGGAGCTCGCCATGACGAAACGGATACTGGCAGTGGCCCTCGCGGCCCTCGCGTTCGCCGTCCCGGCCCTGGCCGGCGATGTCGCCGCCTTCGTGAATCTCGGTTTCTCGCCGGACTCGGCCTATTTCATGTTCGGTCAGTATGGGGTCGAAGCAGGCTCGGGCAAGCCCTATGCCGAGCTCTATCTCGTCGACACGAAGAAGAACGACTTCGTGCCCAAGGGTGTCTCGCGCCGCGCCTTCGACTCGAGGCTGGAGCCGGGGCAGGATAGCTCCGGGGCCCTCTACTCCCTGTTCGCCGAGGCCGTCCCCCTCGCCAAAACCTGCAAGATCGACCATCTCAGGCCGGGAAGGCTGCTCTATGTCCTCCTGGACGGCGAGGAGCCGCCGGCCTCCCTGTCCTTCCGCGACTTCAAGACCGAGGCCGGCATCGACATCGCCCTCAACAAGAGCGTCGTCGAGGGCAAGGACGGAGTCGTCTCCTCCTTCGGCGTCGCGATCACCGCGACCGCCAAGGACGGCGGCGTCCGCCGCGTCACGGGCGGCAATCCCGACGTGAAGCGGCCCGGCGTGCGCGATTATGTCGTCCGCCGCGTCATCGTCGCCCCCGACGAGAAGACTCTCGTGCTGATCATCGAAAAGCGCATGACGCAGAAGGGCGATCCTTCGGTCCGCTACATGATCGAGTCCATCAGGCTCCCGTAACGGAAGCCGCCTCCCCGATGACGGAATCCTCCCCCCGGATTCCGTCGGCCCCGCCCGCGGACAGGCGGGGCTTTTCGTCGTTCCGGCGCTTCGCGGCGGGCGGCTGCCGGCCGGCGGGGGTCTTCGGTCGGCGGGACACGGCCGGGCGCGCGCGAAAACCCGCTTGCGCGGAAGGCCCCGCGCCGGATATGATTTCCCGCATGGACTTCTTCGCCGCGAGGCGGCTCCCCGCCGCCCACCGAACCCTCGCCGCCGCGCTCGCCTCCGGGCGCTCGCGCCGGGGCCCCCATCGCTGGGCATGGCGACGGGCGGCCTCGCGGCCCACCGCGTCCTGAACCAGACGGGACGCGCGGAGCCGCCGACGGAACGCGCAGCGCGCGCCGCCGGCCTTTCGCGACCGCCGCCCTCCTCCCGCCATACACCACGAACCTCAGGAGACCAGCCATGGACAGGAAACGAATATTGACGGGCGACCGCCCCACCGGGAAGCTCCACCTCGGCCATTACGTCGGCAGCCTCGCGAACCGCGTGCGCCTCCAGGACGAGTACGAGTGCTTCTTCATCATCGCCGACCTCCACACGCTGACGACCAAGCCGGAGAAGGAGAACATCGAGGCCTTGGCGGACAACGTGCGCTCCGCGGCCCTCGACTACCTGGCCTGCGGCATCGACCCCGCGAAGAGCGTCATCTACCTGCAGAGCGCCGTGCCCGAGGTCATCGAGCTCTCGCTCTACTTCCAGAACCTCGTGAGCGTCGCCCGCCTCTCCCGCATCCCGAGCCTCAAGGACATGGCCCGGGGCATCGGCATCGACAACGACAACGAGATGCCTTTCGGCCTCCTCGGATATCCCGTCCTCCAGTCCGCCGACATCCTCCTGCCGCGCGCCCACCTTGTGCCCGTCGGCAAGGACAACGTCGCCCACGTGGAGATCACGCGCGAGATCGCGCGCCGCTTCAACTACCTCTACGGCGAGACCTTTCCCGTGCCCGAGGCCCTCGTCTCCGAGTACGGCTCCCTCGTCGGCACCGACGGCAACGCCAAGATGTCGAAGAGCCTCAACAACGCCATCTTCCTTTCCGACGACGGGAAGACCGTGACGAAGCGCGTCATGTCGATGTACACGGACCCCAAGCGCGTCAGCGCCGACGTGCCCGGCACCGTGGAGGGCAACCCGGTCTTCCAGTACCACGACGCCTTCAACCCGGACAAGGCCGAGGTCGAGGACCTCAAGGCCCGCTACCGCGCCGGCAAGGTCGGCGACGTCGAGGTGAAGGAGAAGCTCGCGAAGGCGCTCAACGCCTTCCTCGACCCGATCCGCGAGCGCCGCGCCAAGTACGAGTCCCAGTCGGGCCTGGCCGACGAGATCGTCTACGACGGCACGATGCGGATGCGCGAGGAGGCCCGCGCGACCCTCTCCGCGGCCAAGAAGGCGATGGGCATGAGCGCGGTCTGGAACCGCGTGGCCCGCAAGGCCGAGGACGTCAAGAAAAAACGCGCGTAGCGCCTCCTGCGGGCCGCCGGGGCCAAGCCGGCGGCCTGCTTCCTCGCTGGTCGTCGACCGCTCCACCCCGGCTTTTCTCCGCGAGCGCGATATCTTTCGGGGCATGAAGCCAACCACGCGAAGACCTTCCGGAATCCTTCTTGTCGCGGCCGTCGCCGTCCTCGCGGCGGCGGGTTGTTCCATGCCGGATTACCAACTGACCTTCGACGCGCTTGTCGTCAGCGATAACGCGAACCCCGCGACAGTCCAGTACAGCCTTCACAACACCGGCTACAAGCGAATCAAGAACGCGACGGTCAAGATCCAGGTGGATATGTTCTCAAACAGCGCCACCGGCGCCGCCTGGACCCCGGCCGTCGATCTCGATGTCGGCCAGAGCGTCACGCGAAACATCCTCGTCGTCCTGTCCTCGGCGGGGCCGTATGCCTCGGAGACGGCGCGCGTCACCGCGGCCGGGTGGGACACGGACTCGAACTCCGGTCCCTTCTAGCCCGTATTTCTCGCCAGCCGCGCGATGAGGCGC
>JAEUJG010000140.1 GCA_016794765.1 Spirochaetaceae bacterium
CGACGGGAGCGCCGTCCCCGGCGCCGCCCCCGGCGCGGGCGCCGCTCCCGAGCGGCCCGCGGTCGGCGCCCCCTTGCGCCGCGCCGCCGCGGACGTCCAGCCGCCCGACACCGTCCTCCTCGACCTGCGGCCTTCGGAGGCCGAGCTCCTCGCCGGGATGAAGCCCAAATGGCGCTACAACGTGCGGCTCGCGGAGAAGAAGGGCGTCGCCGTCGAGGAATGCCGCGGCGCCGCGGCCCTCGCGGCCTTGCCGGAGTTCTACCGGCTCTACGAGGCGACCTCGGAGCGCGACCGCATCGCGCTCCACCCGGAAGCCTACTACGCGCGCCTGTTTTCCCTGGCCTCCGAACGCGCCGCCGACGGCGACGAGCCGCGGCCCGACCTGCGGCTCTGGATCGCGCGGCACCAGGGCCAGGCACTGGCCGCCATCGTGACCCTTTTCCGCGGGGGAGAGGCGGTCTATCTCTACGGAGCCTCCTCCAACGAGAAGCGCAACCTCATGCCCGCCTACGCCCTGCAATGGGCGGCGATCAAGGCCGCCAAAGCTTCGGGCTGCGGGGTCTACGACTTCTACGGCATACCGCCCCTCGACGACCCGGAGCACCCGATGGCGGGCCTCTACCGCTTCAAGACCGGCTTCGGCGGCGAGATCGCGCATCGCGCCGGTTCCTGGGACTACGCCTTGAAACCCGCGGTCTACGCGGCTTTCCGCGCCGCGGAGGGCCTGCGGCGTTGGTGGTTCAAGGATTTCAGGAAGCGTTTCGGCAAGCGCGGCGAGTAGGAGCCTAGTCCTCGCCGAAGACGAGGCCCTCGAAGACCCTGAGCTCGGCTCCGGGCCTTCGCCAGGCCCCCGGATCGAGGCCGGCCTTCATCGCCAGGTGGTTTAGCAGGGTTTCGCGGTCCCAGCCCTGCTCCGGCGCGACCTGGGGCAGGAAGACCGCCGAGCGGCCCGCCTCCCTGAGGTGGACGCCGTGTTTCCCGACGACGATCTCCTCGGCCGAGGCGATTCGGCGCATCGGCGCGAGGAGGGTGATCTCGATTTTGAGTTCGCCGAGTTCTTCGCGGCGCAGGGGCGAAAAGCGCGGATCCTCGAAGGCCGCCGCACGCGCCATGTCGGCCAGGGTCTCCGTCAGGGCCCCCGAAGCCTCCATCCTGCCGATGCAGCCCCGAAGGGCCCCGTGTTCGTGGAGCGACACGAAAGCTCCGCAACCCTCTCCGTAGGCCCGCCCCCCGGCGCCGCCGGGAATCGGCGGTTCCGCGCCGCCGAAGGCCGCGGTTATGACTCCGCGGGCATAGGCGAGAAGCTCGCGTTTTTGTCCCGCATCCAAGGGCGGAATCATCAGTCGCCCCCTTCCTCCGCGACGAAGGCCAAGGCCGCGTAGAAGACGAGCCGCTCCCGCTCCGACTCGCGGCTCGCGGCGGAGTCGTGGCGACCGAGCACCCGCGAGGCGGTGTCGGCGGCCAGCGGCGAGGCGAGCCAAGCGGCCAGGCAGGCCGAGCCGCATGCGGTGAATTCCTCCGCCGCCTTGAGCTCCAGGATGCCCTTCCAGTCTCCCTCGGCGATGAGCGTCAGCACCCGCTCGGCCCGGTCCTCCGCCTGGTCGCGGTCCTCGTCGTGCTCGGTCTTGGATGAGGCGGCGAGATCGCTCGAGATGACGAACAAGGTTTCCTCGCGCCGCTCCCCGAAGACGATGCCCAAGGCGGCCGCGAGGGAGCGGACGAGGGAGATGGAGGGTTTTCCGACGAGGATGGGCGCCAGCGAGGCGCGGGGGAAAAGCCGCTTCATGAAGGGCAGCTGCATTTCGATCCCGTGCTCCTCGAAATGCGGTATGTCGTTGCGCGTGAAGACGGTGCCGCAATCCAGCAGCTCGTCGACCGCGCGGTGGTCGACGGGAATGGGGCCGAAGGGCGTCTCGAAGAGCTCCGCTTCGGGAAGGTAGACCGCCTGTTCCTGGGCGCGGTGGAGGGGACAGAGCACGACGACCCGCGAGACCGCCCGCCCGAGCGAGGCCTTCCAGGCCAGGGCGGCCAGATCCCCCGAATAGCCGAGGCTCGCGTGCGGCGCCATGACGGCGCGGGCGGCGGAGACCGGAGCGCCCGCGAAAAGCGGATCGGCGGCGTCGAGGAGCCTCCCGATCTCCGCTCCGAGGGCGTCCGGCTCCTCGGGATAGAAAATTCCCGCGACCGTCGCTTCCCTGAGCTTTCGCTTTTCGCTACTCTCGATCATAGTCGTAAGTATAGTTCACGCGGTTCCTCTTTCAAGGACCGCGTTCCGGAGGAAGAGGTGCGCGTTCTTGTCGTGGACGACGAGGCCAGGATGACCGAATCCCTCGTCCAGTTTCTTTCGCTCGAAGGCATCGAGGGAAGGGCCGCCCGCGAGGGCCGCGAGGCTCAGCGCCTTCTCGGCGAGGAGGCCTTCGACGCCCTCGTCACCGATCTCCGGATGCCGGGCCTGGACGGTCTCGGCCTCCTCAAGTGGCTCAAGGAGGAGGGACCCGCCGTTCCGGTGATCGTGATCTCCGCCCACGGCGAGGTGCGCGACGCCGTCGAGGCGATGCGCCTCGGCGCCTACGACTACCTCGTGAAAC
>JAEUJG010000152.1 GCA_016794765.1 Spirochaetaceae bacterium
CATTTCCTCTCGGCCATCGATCCCGGGACGCCGCGCGGCCTCCGCGACCGCCGCGTCGCCGGGGAGAAGAACGAGGCCTAGGGGTGTCGATCCTTCTCGGCCGCTACCGGGACTACCTCCTCGCCGCCCGGCGGCGCTCCCCCCTCACCGCCGAGGTCTACCTCCGCGAGGCGGGCCTCCTCGAGTCCTGGCTCGAGGAGCGCGGCCTCGCGCCCGCCACCTGCTCGAGCGCCGACCTGCTCGGCTTCCTCGTCTGGCGCCAGTCCGGGGCCGCCGCGGAGGAAAAGAGCGCCAAGGAATCCCCGCGCCGCGAAAGCGACGAGCCCGCCTCCCCGGAGCGTCGCGGCGCGACCAAGGGAGCTCCGCGCCGGGAAAGCGACGAGCTCGCCTCGTCGCTTTCCCGAAAGACCATGGCGCGCGTCATCTCGAGCGTCCATTCCTTCTTCAAGTTCCTCCGCCTGGAAGGTCTCCGGAGCGACGACCCCTCCGAGCTCATCGAGACCCCCAAGCAGGAGCGCCAGCTCCCGGCCGTCCTCGCCGCCGGGGAGATCGACCATTTCCTCTCGGCCATCGATCCCGGGACGCCGCGCGGCCTCCGCGACCGCGCCCTGTTCGAGCTCATCTATTCCTGCGGCCTGCGCATTTCGGAGGCGGCCAACCTCACCTTCGACCAGCTTTTCCTCGAGGAGCGGATCATCCGCGTCCTCGGCAAGCGCAAGAAGGAGCGGCTCGTGCCCTTCGGCGCCGAAGCGGCCTCCTGGCTCTCGCGTTACCTCGAGGAGGGCCGGCCCGCCCTGGCCAAGGGCCTCCGCTCCGAGCGCGTTTTCCTGAACCACGCCGGCAAGGGCCTCTCGCGCAAGGGCATCTGGAAGCGCTTCGACCTCATCCGCGGGGCGGCGGGCGTCGACGCGAAGGTCCATACCTTCCGGCACAGCTTCGCGACCCATCTCCTCGCGGGCGGCGCCGACCTCCGGACGGTCCAGGAGCTCCTGGGCCATTCGGACATCGCCACGACGCAGATCTACACGCACATCGATCCCGAATCCCTCGCGGATTACCATCGCGAGTATTTTCCGAGGAAGTGAGGGCTTTCGGAGCGGCCGACCGCAATCGGCGGGCCCTCCCGGGAGCGTTCGAGGAAGAAGGAGGCGAGCCATGAACGGAACCACCACGATCGCGCGCCGCGGCCCTGTCCGCAGGGGCGCCCTTCTCCTCATCGTCCTGGCCGGGGCCCTCGGCGCCGCGGGCTGCAAGGAGAATCCCGATCTCCGCCGGCTCATGAACCTCGACGACCGGGCCTCCGTCGGCGCGCCGCCCCAGAGCGTCGAGGAGCTCAAGGCGGGGATCGAGAAATACTCCAAGGAAGCCGACCGGACGGTCGCGGCCGACGAGAAGGTCGGTCTCTACTACAAGATCCTGGCCTCGCGCTACACGGAGAAGAAGATGTACGGCGAGGCCTACGAGGCCTACGTCAAGGCCATCGAGTACGCGCCGACGAGTCCCGCCCTCTACTACGGCGCCGGCCTCAGCGCCGGCTTCGTCGCGAAGTCCAAGCAGGCTCTCGGCGAGGCCGGGGCCGCGGAGCGCCGTTCCTGGCTTTCGCGGGCGGAAGCGGCCTACAAGGTCGCCATCGAGTATTCGCCGCGCTACGGCCAGGCCCTCTACGGTCTCGCCGTCCTTTACGAGTTCGAGCTCGAGCGCCCGGCCGACGCCCTGCCGCTCCTCCGCCGCCTCCTCGAGATAGAGACCAAGAACGTCGACGCCCTCCTCCTTCTCGGCCGGGTCCACTACCGCCTCGGCCGCTTCGAGGACGCCATCAACGCCTACGAGACGGTCGTGGGCATCACGAAGATCGCCGAAAAGCGCAAGGCCGCCGAGGAGAACATCGCGCGCGTCAAGGCGGAGCTCGGTGCCCGCTGACCGCGGCAGGGCGCTCGCCCTGCTCGGCCTGCAGCGGCTGCGCCGTCTCGGCGCGGCGGCCCAGACGCGGCTTCTCGCCGCGGTCGACTCCGGCGCGGAGCTCTTCGCGCTCGGGCGCTCCGGACTCGAGGCCCTCGCCGGCCGCCGCCTCGGCGGTCCCTGGGAGCCCCTCGCCCTCGCCGCCGCGGCCGAATCCGACCTGCGCCTCCTCGAGCGGCTCGGCGCCCGCTTCGTCCAGCGCGACGAGCCCGGCTTCCCCGCGGCGCTCCGCGAGATCCCCGCGCCGCCCTTCGGCCTCTATCTCCGCGGCGCGGACTTGCCCGCCGCGCTTCCCGCCGTGGCCGTCGTCGGCACGCGGTATCCGACGGGCCTCGGCGCCTCGGCCGCGCGCCGCTTCGGCCGCGAGCTCGCCTCGGCCGGCCTGGCCGTCGTCTCCGGGCTCGCCCGCGGCGTCGACGCCGAGGCCCACCGCGGCGCCCTCGAGTCGATGCGCGGCGCCGTCGGCGCTCCGGCGGGGACGACCTGCGCGGTCCTGCCCTGCGGGATCGAAACCGCCTATCCGGCGATGAACCGCGGCCTCGCCGCGTCCATCCTCGCCTCCGGCGGCCTTCTCGTCTCCGAGTTTCCGCCCGGGTCCGCGGTCCACCGCTCCAACTTCCCCGAACGGAACCGCATAATCTCCGGTTTGGCCCGCGGCGTCCTCGTCGTCGAGGCGCCCGCCGGCTCCGGCGCCCTCATCACCGCCGACTTCGCGCTGGAGCAGGGCCGCGACGTATTCGCGGCCGCCTCGCGCCTCGGGGGGCCGCAGAGCGCCGGCCTCGACGGCCTCGTGGCGGACGGGGCCCAGGCCGTCGCCGGCGCCGCCGGGCTCCTCGGCGAATGGGGCCTCGCGCTTCCCGCCGCCCGGCCCGCCGGCGGGGCCGACCGCCGCGTCCGGCCCGTCGGCTCCGCGGAGACGGGCCTCCGGCTCGCCGAAGCCCTCCGCGCGGAGCTCGGCCTCCTCGGCTCCGGGGCGCGGAGCTCCCCCGCGGGCGGGGGTCGGCGATGAGCGGCGGCGGAGGCTCGACCGGCCGGTCGGCCGGCCTCGCGGCGGCGGGAGGGCGGGAGCCCAAGGCGGCGAAGTCCGCGCCCGCGAAGGCGAAGAAGCCCGCCAAGCAGGGCGTCCTCGTCATCGTCGAGTCGCCCGCCAAGGCCAAGACGATCGAAAAGTACCTCGGCAGGGACTATACGGTCCTCGCCTCGATGGGCCACCTCATCGACCTGCCGAAATCGCGCCTCGGCGTGGACGTCGAGGGCGGCTTCGAGCCCGAGTACCTCACGATCCGCGGCAAGGCCAAGCTCCTCAAGGAACTCCGGCGGGCCGCGAAGAAATCCCGCCTCGTCCTCCTCGCGAGCGACAACGACCGCGAGGGAGAGGCCATCTCCTACCATATCCGGAACTCCATCCGCGACAAGGTCCCGGACCTGCCGATCGAGCGCATCGTCTTCAACGAGATCACGCCCCAGGCGATCAAGGAGGCGGTGGGCCATCCGCGCCCCGTCGACGAGACCAAGGTGCGGGCCCAGACGGCGCGCCGCGTCCTGGACCGCCTCGTCGGCTACCATCTTTCGCCACTCCTCTGGAAGAAGGTCAAGAACGGCCTGTCCGCGGGCCGCGTCCAGTCCGTCGCGCTCCGCCTCATCTGCGACCGCGAACGCGAGGTGGAGGGCTTCCTCCCCGAGGAATACTGGAGCGTCGAGGCTGATTTCCGGAAGGGGCGGACCGTCTTCTCCGGCGAGCTCGTCTCCTGGCGCGGGGGGCGCCCCGTCCTCTCCCGCGCGGCCGACGCGGAGGGGCTGGTCGCGGCGCTCCGCTCCGCGCACTTCGCCGTCGCGGACATCCGCGAGTCCGAAAAGATCCAGCGCCCCAAGCCGCCCTTCACGACCTCCAAGCTCCAGCAGGCCGCCGCCAACCGGCTCGGCTTCACGAGCAAGAAGACGATGCAGGTCGCCCAGCAGCTCTACGAGGGCGTCGAGGTCGGCGGCGCGCCGGTCGGCCTCATAACCTACATGCGCACGGACTCGACGCGCATCTCGCGCGCCGCGATCGACGACGCCCGCGCCTACCTCTCGGCGGAGCATCCCGCCGAGCTTCCGGAATCGCCCAACGTCTACGAGGCGGACGGCAAGGCCCAGGACGCGCACGAGGCCGTCAGGCCCACGAGCGTCGCGCGCACGCCGGATTCCCTGAAGGACCAGCTCTCCAAGGACCAGCACAGGCTCTACGCCCTCGTCTGGGAGCGCTTCGTCGCGAGCCAGATGACCCCGGCCAAGACGCGGACCACGAGCGTCGACGTCGCCGCCGGGGAGGCGGTCTTCCGCGCCGCGGCCTCGCGCCTCGTCGAGAAGGGCTTCTACAAGGTCATCAAGGTGTCGGCCTCCAAGGAGGACCGCGCGGAGAGCTTCATGCCCGAGCTCAAGGTCGGCGAGGAGCTCGCCCGCCCGGCCCTGCGGACCGGGCAGCACTTCACGCAGGGTCCCTCGCGCTTCACCGACGCCACCATGATCAAGGCCTTGGAGGAGGAGGGAATCGGACGGCCCTCCACCTACGCGCCCATCATCTCGGTCCTCCTCGAGCGCTACTACGTCACGCGGGACAACCGGCAGCTCGCGCCGACCGTCCTCGGCCGCATGATCAGCGACATCCTCGTCGAGTCCTTCCCCGACGTCGTGGAGGTCGGCTTCACCGCCGGGATGGAGGGCGGCCTCGACCGGGTGGAAGAGGGCGCCGGCGATTGGGTCGCCATGATCCGCGATTTCTACGGCCCCTTCAAGGAGCGCGTGGACGAGGTGATGGCGACGCTCCAGTCCTATCGCGGCAGACTGGACGAGCCGACCGACGCGACCTGCGAAAAATGCGGCAGGCCGATGGTCAAGAAACTCGGCCGCTTCGGCTTCTTCCTCGCCTGTTCGGGCTTTCCCGCCTGCAAGACCACCAGGTCCATCCCCCTCGCCAGGTGCCCGCGCTGCGGCCAGGGAGACATCGTGGCCCGCCGCCGGGCCAAGGGCCGGGGCCGGGAGTTCTACGGCTGCACGCGGTATCCGGATTGCGACTTCGTCACCTACCACAAGCCCACAAGCTCCACCTGCCCGAAGTGCGGCTGGTTCCTCGTGGAGAAGACCGACAGGAAGAGCGGCTCCCGCAAGGCCTGCGTCAATCCCGCCTGCGATTACCTCCATTCGCGCGGCGAGGAGGGCGAAAATGGATAGGCGCGTCGAGGAATACCTCGCCTACCTCGGCGCGGTGCGCGGCCTCTCGGACCGCACGGTGCGCTCCTATCGCGAAGACCTCGAGCGCCTGGAGTCCTTCCTCGCCGGCATCGGCGTCGGGAATCCGGACGAAGCGGGACCCCGCGACCTCCGCGCCTTCGCCGCCGATCTGGTCGCGGCTGGCCGGGCGAGCGCCAGCGTGAACCGCGCCCTGTCGGCGGCCCGCGGCTATTACCGCCACCGGCTCCGCTACGGCGGGCTCGCCGCCGACCCCTCGCGCGACGTCGAGGGCATTCCCGGCCGCCGCTCCCTGCCGCGCTTCCTCTTCGAGGACGAGGCCGCCTCCTTCATCTCGCTCGCCGAGGGCGAAAGCTTCCGCGCGGTGCGCGACCGGGCCATCCTCGAGTTCCTCTACTCGACCGGCTGCCGCGTCGGCGAGGCCGTGGGCCTCGACTTGGACCGCGTGGACCTGAAGGGCGGCACGGCGCGCGTCACCGGCAAGGGCTCGAAGGAGCGCGTGGTCTTCCTGGCGCCGCCGGCCCTCGCGGCCATCGCCGCCTACCTGCCCCTCCGGGCCGCCAGGGTGGCCAAGGCCTCGACGGAAACCGGCGCGGAGGCCACCGCCGCCCGCGAGCGCCTGCGCTCCGCGGCGATGGCCGCCGCCGCGAGCTGCGCCTCCCTCGCCGACGCCCCTTCCGGGGAGGCTCCGGCGGAGGGCGGATCCGGCGGGGGCGCCGCCGGTCCGTCCCGGCCGCGCCGCGGCGATCCCCTCTTCGTCAACGCGCGGGGCGGCAGGCTCACGGAGCGCGGCGTGGAGTGGATCGTGGACGGCTACGCGGAGCGGGCCGGCCGGAACCGCCGGGTCTCCCCCCACGTCTTCCGGCACAGCTTCGCGACGCACCTCGTCGCGCGGGGGGCGGACATCCGCACCGTCCAGGAGCTCCTCGGCCACGCGAGCGTCTCCACCACGCAGATCTACGCCCAT
>JAEUJG010000162.1 GCA_016794765.1 Spirochaetaceae bacterium
GCGCGGCGTCTTGGGAAAGCCCGCCTTGAGGAGGGCGGAGAGGTCCGCGTAAAAGACGGCCCGGTCGAAGGCGCGCCGCGGCGCGGCGGCGGAACGGAAGGCCGAGGGCCCGCCGCTCCGCCCGCGGCCGCCGCGCCCCCCGCCGGAGTCGAGGTAGAGGAGGGCCGACTCGTACTCGGCGCGGGCGCGGATGAAGTCCTCGCTCCGCCCCGCCGCGCCCCCGAGGTCGGGATGGGTCGCGAGGGCGAGCGCGCGGAAGGCGGACTTGAGCTCGTCCACCGAGGCGATCCCGCCCTCCTCGATAAGGCGGATGAAGCGGTTCGGCATCGGGCGGGGCTAGAGGGCCCCGAGCACCCAGCTCGGGACGAGGATCCCGATGAAGTAGCCGTAGAGCGCGTCGAACCAGACCACGCTGAGCAGGTTCGCGACGTAGATGAGGCCGACGACCGGATAGGCGAGGTAGGCCCGGAAATTCCGCGCGGCGACGGCTTTTTTCGCGTGCTCCATCAGGTTTGCCGCGTCCTGGGTCGAGGGAAAGGCGTGCATGCCGATCGATACCCCGAGCCACAGCAGCGCCATCGAGGCGAGGTTGCGGTCGCCGAAATAACGCAGGGGAAGCGAAGCGGGCATGCAAATGAGGAGACAGAGCAGGGTGTTGACGATGAAGGGGCCGACCGACACGAGGAAGCTCGTGCCGAAGGAATCGACGGGCCCGTGGAGGACATAGCCGGCCGTCTTCATGTCGAACTGGAAGAACTTGACCTCGAGCACCGGGACCTTGCGCAACCGGCAGAACAGCAGGTGGCCGAGCTCGTGGACGATGACGCCGGGGAAGGTGAGGATCGAGATGATGAAACCGGGAATGGGGATCACTTGGAGGCCTCCTCGGGATGCCGGCGATAATACTCGTCCCGGTCGATGATCTCCCGCGTGTCGATGCGGAAGCGGATGCGGCGCGCGTACTCCCCGGCGGCGGCGGCGGCTTCGCGATCGCCGGCCGGAAGCCCCGCCAAGACCGCCGCGACGGTCGCTTCGGCCTCGGCGCGCCGCTCGGCCTCGCCGTACGCGGCCCAGAGACAGGCGGCCGCGGAGGCCTTCGCGAGCCGCCTCATCGGATCGGCGGGATCCCCGGCGAGTATCTCCGTTTGCAGGCGGTAGAAGGTCCGATAATCGCCGTCCTCGAAGGCGACGGCCGACTCGAGCGACAGCGCCTGGAAGCGGGCCGCCTGGTCGGCGGGGTTGAGCGACAGATAGGTCCGGAACCGCGCCAGGGCCTCCCGTTCCTCGCCTTTCGCGGCCAGCGACAGGCCGGCGTAGAGCGCCGCGACGCCCTCGAGTTCTCGGTTGTCCGGAAGGGCGGCCGAAGCGGCGCCCATGAAGGCCGCCGCCCTTTCGTGCTCGCCCGCGGCCAGGGCCGGGCCGGCGCGGCGGATGGAAAGCCAGGCGCGGTAGTAGGGCAGGTTCAGCGCGGTGCAGACGACGAGGACGGCGGCGACGGCCGCAAGAAATCCCCGCACCCAGCGCGGGAGGGGAGCCCGATAGAGCCGCTCCGCGCAGGCTGGACAGGCGGGCAGGCCCGCAGCGGCGGCGTGCTCCGAATCCCCGCCGTCGGCGCCGCAAAAGGCGCAGACCGTCGGATCCACGAGCGGGTGGAAGGCCTCGGGACCTTCGTCCGCCTCGCCGCGCAGGTCGTCGCCGCAGCGGCCGCAGTAGTCGCTTCCCCGATACTCGAGGGACTCCCCGCGCGGCGCGACGGCGCCGCAGCGGGAGCAGGTTATGGAACGCAAGGGTGCCTCCTCCCGGGAAACGCCGGGACGAGGCGCATCCTAGCATCGGGACCGGGCGCGGACAAGGGTGCCGCCGGAACGAAGCCTAGAGCGCGTTGTCGAAGTTGCCCGACTCGATGTCCTTGAAGTAGCGGACGGTGCCGACGCGGAGCTCCATCGTCGACTCCTCGTCGCAGACGACGACCCCCTTGGGATGGAGCTGGAGGCAGCTCACCGTCCAGAGGTGGTTCACGCCCTCCTCGATCGCGTGCCGGAGGGCCCGCGCCTTGTTGAGGCCGGAGACGAGGATGAGGACCTCGCGCGCGTCCGTGATGGTCGCCACGCCGACGGTCAGGGCCGTGGAGGGCACCTTCTCGGGATCGCCGCCGAAGAAGCGCGAGTTCATGATCTTGGTGTCGCGGGTCAGGGTCTTCACGCGCGTGCGCGAAAGGAGGGAGGAACCGGGCTCGTTGAAGGCGATGTGCCCGTCCGCGCCCACGCCGCCCACGAAGAGGTCGATGCCGCCCAGGGCCTTGATCTTGGCCTCGTAGCGCGCGCACTCGGCCTCGAGGTCGGCGGCGTTGCCGTCGAGGATGTTCACGTTCTCCCGCGGGATGTCGACGCGGGAGAAGAAGTTGGACCACATGAAGGTGTGGTAGCTCTGCTCGTGGTCCTCGGGAATGCCGACGTACTCGTCCATGTTGAAGGTGACGACGTTCCGGAAGGAGACCTTGCCGGCGGCGCAGAGCTCGACGAGCTTGCGGTACATGCCGAGGGGGGAGGAACCCGTGGGCAGGCCGAGGACGAAGGGCCGCGGATCGGCCGTCCCGGCGCTTGCCTTCGCGTGCTGGTTGATGCGGCGGGCGACGTGGTTGGCGGCCCACCCGGAGACGGAATCGTAGTCGGGCCTGACGATGAGGCGCATGGTTTCTCCTTGTCCTACAGTTCGTTCTTGACGAAACGCCCGCCGACGAGGCTCGCGAGCACCGTGAAATCCTTGTCGAAGACCACGAGGTCGGCCTCGTAGCCGGGCATGAGGAGGCCGCGCTTGCCGAGGGCCAGGATCCGCGCGGGATTGGAGGCGGCCATCTCCACCGCGTTCTCGAGGGGGATGCCCCAGGAGGAGAGGTTGGCCACGCCCTTGATCATCGTGAGCGCGCTGCCCGCGATGACCCCGTCCGCCTTGCGGTGGAAGATGCCGTCCACGAGCTCAACCTCCTCGCGGTTCGCGAAGAGGGGGCAATTGCGCTGTTCGGTGGGCTTGAGGGAGTCGGTGACGAGGACCACCTTGCTCGAGGGCTTGTCCCGCATGAGGAGCTTGATGAGGTCGGGATGGACGTGCTTGCCGTCGGCGATGATCTCGCAGGAAAGCTCGGAATGGATCATGATGGCGCCCACCGCGCCGGGGTCGCGGTGGTGGAGCCGCGACATCGCGTTGAAGAAGTGCGTCGAGTGGAGGATGCCCGCCTGCATGCCCTCGAGCATGTTCTCGTAGGTCGCGTCCGTGTGGCCGGCCTGGAGGACGATGCCCTTCTTCTGGCAATAGAGGGCCAGCTCGCGCATGCCCTTGATCTCCGGCGCGACGGTCATGTTGGAGATGTGGCCGCCGCCGGCCTCGTAGAGCCGCTCCATGAGCTCGAGGTCGACGGGGCGCACGAACTCGGGGCGCTGCACGCCGAGCCGGGCCGGCGAGATGAAGGGTCCCTCGAGATGGACGCCGAGGACCCGCGCGCCGGTCTCGCGGCCGATCGCGCCGACGCTCGCGCGGATGGAGGCGAGCATGTCCTCCTCGGCCATCGGGTAGATGGTCGGGCAGAAGGAGGTGACGCCGAACTTGCCGAGCTCCTCCGACATCGCCATGATGGCGTCCGTCGAAAGATCCTCGGTGCCGAAGCCGGCGAAACCGTGGATATGGGTGTCGATGAGTCCAGGGGCGATGAAGGCCCCCCCGGCGTCGAGGACGGTCGCGTCGCTCGGAAAGCGCTTCTGCTCGAAGCGCCGCTCCGAAAAGACGTCCGCGATGAGACCGTCCTCCACAAGGACGGCGCAACGCTCCATCCGGGCGTAGCCCGCGAGCAAGGTGCCGTTGTGGATGCAGACGAGTGACATGTGAACCTCCCCGCCCGCTCCGAGGCGCGGCCTCGAGGCGGTCGGTCTATGCTATAGGACAACCATACGCCGTCCGGACCGCCCTCGGCAAGCCTTTTCGCCGCCCCGGAACGGCCTTCGAAGGGGCCTTTGAGGGCCCGGCCGATTCCAGGACAATCTTCCGGCCGACTCCCCTACGCTCTTCCGCCCCGGCCCGCCGATGGTTTAGAATGCGGCCGCGCGAACCGAGGCGGCCGGAAGGCAGCCCCGCGGGAAAGGAAGGGCGACATGGCTCAATCGTGGATTTTCGGCATCGACGGAGGCGGGACCAGCGCCCGGCTCAGGATCGAGTCGGCTGAGGGAAAGGCGATGACGCCGCTCTTCTACGGGGAGGGAGGCAGCTCCAATCCC
>JAEUJG010000230.1 GCA_016794765.1 Spirochaetaceae bacterium
TCGCCGCCGCCGTTTGCCCAAAATCCCTAGTTTGGAGGATACGCGGTCATTGCTGAGCCAAGTATCCTAAACCTCGGAGATTCCGCGCCGCCCGGTCCGGGCGCGTGACGGGAAATCCGAGAGGAAGAACGACATGTCATCACTCGGCCTGTGCGCCACC
Organism: Spirochaetaceae bacterium; assembly: GCA_016794765.1. Lineage (GTDB taxonomy): Bacteria > Spirochaetota > Spirochaetia > Treponematales > Rectinemataceae > JAEUJG01. Next base: position 161 of record JAEUJG010000230.1, read on the forward strand.
ATGTCGCTCCTGAACTCCAGGAGCGATCTCGTCAACGTCATGCCGCCTCCGGAGCTCCCGGCGGCGCCCAAGACTCGAAACCGCCGCGGCCTTCTCGCGCGCCTCCGCCCCGGCCGAGTCGCCGCCCCGATGCCCGCAGCCCAGCCCGGCTGCTGCTAAAGCTCGCAAGCTCCGCCTCCGGGTCGCCGCGCGAAGCGCCGGCGCCCCCAGTTCCACTGAACAACGCAACACCCGGCGTCTCCTCGGCGCGATGCGGCGTGGTTGGGCAAGCCCCGCTAAGCGCCTCGCGGAACGGGGCAGGACGGCGGGTGGCATCGGGCAAGCGGCACCCGCGAAGCGTGGTGACGTTTGCCCGATGCCAGGCCCCGCATTGCCAGTTTTTTCGCGCGGCTCGCCGCCGCCCTTGCCCAACCACGCCAAATCACCTGATTGGGGGAAAGCCTAAGGCACGCCGCATCGGTAACTTGGGATCAACGCGAGCGCGGCGGTCGTCGATCGTCGCGCTCCATCGCGGGGCGGCCCACGCAAAGGACTTCGCCGCGATGGGGGAGGGCGCCTCCTTGACCGGATGCTGATGCGAGAACCCCGCCTCCCCGGGGTCGACTAAAAAAACGCGTCCCTTCACCGGGACGCTGGAATCGCGAAGGTTCTTCCGAGAGAGGGCCGCCGCGAAGCGCCGCCGCGAGGCGGTTGGCGACCCGGTTCGGCGCCTCCCCAGTGGATGGCCGAACCGGGTCGGCTTGTTAGAAGGGTTCCCAGTTGTTCGCGTCCCAGTAGAAGCGTTCGGACTCTTCCTGGATCGCGGTCAGTTCGTGGTAATGCTTGTCCTCCCACTCGGCGAGGTTTTCGAAAAAGGACTTAACCGCCGGCACGAGGGTTTCTTCGGCCTTGGTCTGGTAATAACGGACCGCGGTGATTTCGAGGAGGGCGGCGGCCGAGACCGCGGCCGAAAGCTGGCGGCTCTGGCCGATGCGCCTCAGGAAGTCTTCGCTCAGGATGGGCGACCGCTCGCCGGGCCTTCCTGCGGTCTCCTCGGTCTCCGCGGCCTCCGCGGCCTCCGCGGCGAAGTCGCGTTGGGGTTTCTTGCCGCCGCCCACGTCCTTGTAATAGGAGAGGAGCCAATTGTAGTGTTTCTTTTCCTCGTCGGCCCGCTCGAGGAAGAAGTCCTTGGCTTCGCCCGTCGCCTGCCCGGCGGCCGACTCGTAGACGGCGATCGAGTCGAGCTCGCCCTTCATGCCGCCCTTGATCGCTTCGAGCAGGGAATCCTGGTTCATGTCGCGCCTCCATCGTTTGGTCGATCGGATGAGCTTAAGTATAGGCCTGCGGGGGCGCCGCACAACCTCGCCGTCTTTCGGGTTTTCTCGGTGGACAAGTCCGGGTCGCGGGAGTACACTCGCGCCCATGCGCCCCGAAGAACTGGCTTCATCGCTGCAGCGCCTTGTCGAGCGCTCTCCCGCCTTTCCCGACGAGGAACTCGTCGTCGACCTTATCGCCAATCCCAAGGCCGGCGGCTTTACCCGGCTTTCCTACGCCAAGCTGCGCCACCGCGAGCTTCTCGAGCTCGAGGCGCGGGCCGCGGCCCTGCCGCCGCGCCGGAAGCCGGCGGGTCTCCGCCTTCACCTCACGGAGCGCTGCGGCCACGCCGCCGACATCGCCCGCGGCATCCTGGCGGAGGCCCGCAAGGATCCGCCCGGCAGGCGCCGCCTCGTCCTGACCGCCGGCGGCGACGGAACCTCCCTGGAGGCGGCGAGCGCCCTCGTCGAGCTGCCGCCGGAGGAACGCGGACGCTTCGCCCTCCTTCGCCTGCCCTTCGGCACCGGCAACGACGGCTCCGAGGGACGCGACCTCCTCGCCTGCCTGGGGCGCTTCCTGGAGCCCTGCGCGGCGGTTCCCAAGCGGGCGGTCCTCGTGGAGCCGAATCCGGCCGGCGGCAAGCTGCCCTCCTATTCCTTCAACATCGTCAGCCTCGGCCTCGACGCCTTCGTCTGCGAGATGACGAACCGGCTCAAATCCGTCCTCCCCGGCGATTCCTACAAGCTCTGGGTCGACGTGGCCTCGGTCTTTTACGATCTCCGCTGGCCGCCGGCGCCCTTGAAGGCGCGCGCCTTCGACGCGGCCGGGGCGGAAACCGTCTCCTTCGAGCGTCCCTGTCTTCTCGTCGCCTTCGGGGCGGGCGGCAACCGGCAGTACGGCTGCGACAAGCCGATTCTCCCGGACGACGACAATGTCTGCGCGGTCTTCCTGGTCTCGCTCCTCAAAAAGCTCGCCTTCAAGGACCGCATCGCTTCCGGCAGGCACCGCGGCCTCGGGGAGGACATCCTGAAGCTCTTTTCCGCTGAACGGATCGTCTTCGACTATTCCCGCGGCATCCTCATGCAGCGCGACGGCGAGGTCACGGA
>JAEUJG010000239.1 GCA_016794765.1 Spirochaetaceae bacterium
CGCTTCAGCGTTGCGGACGCCCCCGCGGCCGGCGGCGTCCCGCGCGGCGCGGGGGGGGGGCCGCGGCCGGCGGGACCGCCACGGCGCGGCGCCTGCCTCCCGATTTGGCTTGCCAAGCCCCGCCGCCTTGACGATAAATAAGGCATGATGATCTCCACGAAGGATGCAGCGGGCAATCCCCGCCTGTTCGCGTTCGGAGCCCTCTTGGGATTCGTCGCCGCCGCCCTCGGCGCCGCGGCCTACCTCGCCGGCGGCCCCGTCCTTGCCCTCCTCGCCGCCCTCGCCGCCGCCGCCCTCGGCGCCCTGTCGCTCACCAGGATCGTCCCGGCGATCCTCGCCGCCTCCAAGAAGGCTCCGGAGGGCGCCAAGCCGCAGGCCGGGGAAAAGCGCGCGGAGGCGGAAGCGCCCATCCCGCCCGACCGCATCGACCAGCTGACCGGCCTCGCCAACGCGAACGGCCTCATGGCCTGGTTCGCCGAAAAAGCCGAACGCATGGAAGAGGACAAGATGGGCATCGTCGTCCTCGTCGCCGACCTCGACGACTTCGCCGCCCTCGAGCGCAGCCGCGGCAAGTCGATCGCCGAGGCCGTCCTCATCGAGGTGGCCAAGCGCGTATCCGTGATCGCCGAGGGCGAAGGCATAGCGGCCCGCCTCTCGGAGGAGCAGTTCGCCGCGGTCGCCGCCGTCGTGCCCGAACGCGCCGCGGAGATAGCGGCCGAGCGCGCGGGCAAGCTCTCGGAGATGATCGGCCGGCCGGTCGAGCATCCGAACGGCGCGATCTGGATCGGCGGATCGGTGGGCGGCGCCTCCGGCAAGCCCCGCGAGGGAGAGAAGGTCCTGGCCAAGGCCCGGGCCGCCCACGCCAAGGCCAAGCGCCTCGGCCGCGGCAACTACGTCGTCGACAACGGCGCCTGAGGCCTCGCGCCGCCCGGCGATCCTCCCGCCGGAGGCTCTCCCGCCAAGGGCAGGCGCACCCAGAAGCGCGTGCGCCCCGGCGCGCTCTCGAAGCCGATCGAGCCGCCGGCGGCCTCGACGATCTTCCGCGACAGGTTGAGCCCGATGCCGGCGCCCTCGCCGGCCGGCTTCGTGGAGAAGAAGGGCTCGAAGATGCGCGGCTTCAGGGAGTCGGGAATTTCCGGCCCGTCGTTGGCCACGGAGACCTCCACCCTGTCCCCGACGACGCGCGCGCCGACCTCCACGCGGCCCCGGTCGCCCACCGCGTACAACGCGTTCTCCAGCAGGTTCGTCCACACCAGGTTGAGCTCGTCCCTCCGGCCCAGCGCGGGCGCGGCTTCCGCCAACTCCGCCGCCAGTTCCACGCCGCCGCGGATCTTGCCCCGGTGGAGCGCGAGGATGCGCGCGAGCTCGCGGCCGATGTCGACCGGCGCGGTTTCCGTGACGGCTTCCCCGCGCACGTAGGTCTGCAGGGCCGCGACCACGCGGGAGGCCTTTTCCGCGGATTCGCCGACGAGCCGCGCGCTGCGCGCCGCCGCCGCCAGGCCGCGGAGCGCCCGCAAGAGGGGCTCGCGGGAGGGGCCGGCCAAGGCCGGGGCGAGCCGCCCGCCGAAGTCCGCCAGGCCCAGGGCCGCGAGGTCGTCGGCCGCCTGCGGCGCGTCGGCCACGCCCGCCGCCTCGAAGCGCGCCTCGAGCGCGGCTCTTCTCCGGCGCTCCTCCGCCGGCTCGTACCCCGCCGAGATGGACCCGGGATGCCGGATCTCCGCCAGGGCCTCGGCTACGAAGCTCCGCTCCGCCGGACCGAGGGATTCCAGCGCGGCGAGGATGCCCGGCAGGTCCTCGGTCAGGGTTTGCGCCACGATCTCGTTGGCGGCGACGATGGCCGCGACGGGCGTGTTGAGCTCGTGCGCGATCCCGGCCACGAGCTGTCCGAGCGCGGCCATCTTCTCGGCGAGGATCAGCTGGACCTGGGCGCGCTTGCTGTCCTCGAGCGCCTTCCCGAGAAGCTCGTTCGCGCCGCGAAGCTCCACGGTGCGCGCGTCCACGGTCTTTTCGAGATCCACGGTGGCGCTGACGAGGGCGTCGGTCATCGAGTTGAAGGCCGCCGCCAGCTGCCGGGTCTCGCGCACGCGCGAATCCTCGGGCAGGCGCGTGTTCCGCGCCCCCGCGGCGATGGCGTCGGCCGCCTCGGAACCGCGGCGGAGCTGCGCGGCCACCCGGCCGAGGAGGACGACACCCACGGCCAGGGCCGCCAGGGCCGCCAGGCTCGCGAGGAGCAAGGCCCGCTCGCCCTCCCGGCGGAGCCGGCCGAGGAGGACGTTCTCGGGAAGCGCGACCACGATGTTCCAGATGATGCCGCCCGCCACCGCCACGGGCAGGGCGCGGCAGAACACGCGCCGGCCCTCGATCTCCACGGCCTGGACCTGGCCGCCGCCGACATAGGGCGCGGGCAAGAGGACGGCGGCGGTGCCCGCGATCACCGGATCGCCGCTCGCCCGCGCGGGGAGCCGCTCCCCGCGCGGCAGGTCGCCGCCGCCGTCGGCCAGGGCGGCCGCGCCGCTCGAGTTGGCGATGAGGAGCCCCTGCCCGTCCACGACGTAGGTGGAGCCGCCGCGCCGGCCGCTCTCGGCCTCCAGGAAGGCGTTGAAGTCGTCGAGCTTGA
>JAEUJG010000255.1 GCA_016794765.1 Spirochaetaceae bacterium
GCCGCCAGCCGCTTCTGCAAGGCCGAGGGCGTCGACAAGGTCGTGCCCCTCTCCGTGATGCGGGACAAGGCCTTCGGCAAGGACTACGGCGTGGAGATCGCCGACGGCCTCCTCGCCGGCCTCCTCTCCCGCGCCGTCGTCGTGCTCGACGCGGCGGACAAGGTCGTCTACGCGGAGCAGGTGCCGGAGATAGGCCAGGAGCCGAACTACGAGGCGGCCCTGGCGGCGGTCCGCAAGGCCCTCCCCGCCGGGTACTGACAACCGGGCCAAAAACGGAAGGCGCCGCCAAACCGGCGGCGCCTTTTTTGTCCTCGCGGAGTCGCGGGAATCCCGCGCGCCCCTTACTCCAGCATCAGGCTCGCAAAGACCTTCGCGTCGCCGATGATGTTGGAGACGAGGGCGCTCTCGTTCGGCTGGTGGGCGGTCTCCTCCATGCGCGCCCAGACCACGGCGTCGAGCCCGGCGTTGCGGAGGTAGGCGGCGACCGAGCCGCCGCCGATGCCGATGGCCTTGCCCTCCACGCCGTAGACCTCGCGGATGGCCTTGGACAGGGCCTTCACGACGGGCGCGTCGGGGGCGGTGGCCTTGGACTCGTTGGTCTGGAGGATCTCGTAGCAGACCGTCACGCCCCAGTCCTTTTCGACCGCGCGCATGCGCTTTTCGGTCTCCGCGACGACCTCGGCGATCGAATACCGCGGCAGGACGCGGAAGTCGACATAGAAGACGTCGTCGCCGGGGATCGTGTTGACGTTCGGGACGTTGGCTTCCTTCTTGGTCGGGTGGATCGTGCTCCGGTCCGGGTGGAAGAGGGGGTCGCGGGCGGTGAAGACTTCCTTCTCGAGGGCATGGATGCGCAGGGCCAGGTCCGAGGCCGCGAGGAAGGCGTTGGCGCCCTGGTCCGGCATGGAGGCGTGGGTCTGCTTGCCCTTCGTCATCACCTTCATCCAGCAGATGTTCTTCTCGGCCACTTCGATCTCGGAACCGTCGGCGGAGCCGCCGTCCGGCACGAGGATGAGGTCGTCCTTCCGGAAGAGGTCGGCGGCCTTGAGGAGGTGCTGGATGCCGTGCACGGAGCCGACTTCCTCGTCGGCCACGAAGAGGAGCTTCACCGTATGGGCGGGGACGATGCCCTGGTCGAGGAGGGAAAGCACGGCGAAGACGGAGGAGACGAGGCCCTGCTGGTTGTCCTCGACGCCGCGGCCGTAGACGCGGCCGTCGCGGTGCTCGACCTTGAAGGGATCGCTTTTCCACATCGAGCGGTCGCCCTCGGGGACGACGTCGAGGTGGGTCATCACCCAGACGCGGCCCGAGTCGGTGGCGCCGGGGATGGTCGCGACGATGTTGGGCCGCTTCCTGGAGGGGACGCGCTCGTCGGTGGAGTCGTAGCGCTCGATCTTCGTGATGCCGCGCTTCGCGAGCCAGGCCTCCAGGGCCTCGGCCTTGCGGAGCTCGCCGTCGCCGCCCGACTCGGGGGCGAAGGCGGGGATGGCGGTGAGGAGGGACTCAAGCTCGACGATGCCGGCTTCGGCCTTGTCGAGCCAGGCGAAGGATTTCTCTTTGTTGGTCATGTGCTGCTCCGTTTCACGCCTTGCCGGCGCGGCTGTAGGCTTCCCAAGTGGTGCGTACGAGGGTCTCGACGTCGGAATGCTTCGCTTCCCAGCCGAGGGTCTCCTTGGCGAGGGCGCTGGAGGCGACGAGCTTGGCGGGATCGCCGGGGCGGCGGCCGACGATCTTCGCGGGCACGGGCCGTCCCGTGACGCGGCGCGCGGCCTCCACGATCTCGAGGACCGACAAGCCCTCCTCCGAGCCGAGGTTGACCGTGAGGCTCTTGTCGTTCCGGGCGATCCAGCCGAGGGCGGCGACGTGGGCGCGGGCGAGGTCGCTCACGTGGACATAGTCGCGCACGCCCGTGCCGTCCTTGGTCGCGTAGTCGTCGCCGAAGACCTGCACCTCCGGACGCATGCCGCAGGCGGCCTCCATCACGACCGGGATCAGGTTGGCGGGATTCCGCTCGAGGCCGGAGATGCGGCCCGCGACGTCGTAGCCGGCGGCGTTGAAATAGCGCAGGGCCGCGAAGCGCATGCCCTTGAGCTTGTCGTACCAGCCGAGGATCCGCTC
>JAEUJG010000281.1 GCA_016794765.1 Spirochaetaceae bacterium
CGGTCGAAGCGGATGCTCTGCACCGCGACCGCGTCGCCGCGCGCGCGGTCGAAGCCGACGGCGCCCTTGATGAGCTCCTCGGCCTGCTTGAGCTCCTCGGGGGGCACGGGCAGGTAGTCGCGGTCGATGCCGCCCTGGGGCGTCATCCTGAGCTTGCCCTTCTCGTCGTACTTCCAGAGCCACTGGCCGTCGATGTTGACGGAGACCGTGACCCGCTCGATCGTCGGGGAACGCTCCTCGTCGACGTTGCGCTTGTTGACCTCCTCGTTCTGCGTGAGCGAGGTCTGGGTCATCTTGCCGACCATGTTCTGGAGGTCCTTGTAGGCGGGGGCGGTCTGGCCCTCGGCGCCCGCGGGCCCCTCCGGATTGAAGCCCGTGCCCTCCCACTTGGTCTCGCTCGTGGTCTTGGACCTCGTGATGGAGGCGGCTATCTCCGAATCGTCGTAGGGCGTGTTCGGGTTGTCCGGCTTCATCTGGACCGGGAAGTACTCCTCGGTCTTGACGAGCTTCTTGGACATGTCCATGTCGATCTTGATGTTGAGGTCGCGGACGCGGTCCTGCGTGTAGATCTGCTGGAGGGCCTTGAGGACCTGGGCGCGGTACTGCGACTCGAGCTCGCGGATGAGCTTCTGCTCGCGCTTGGTCTTCTCGAGGCGGTCGAAGTCGGCGAGGTTGGCGAAGTCGTTGAGGATGACGCCGTTGGAGTCCGTGATGACGATGTTCTCGTCTATGAGCCCCTCGACCGCGAAGCGGAGCACCTTCTGCACGCCCTCGATCTTCTTGCGGTTCTGGATCAGGTCGGAGCCGGGCTTGGGGAAGAGGATGACGCTCGCGGTGACGGGCTTCTGGTCCTCCTGGAAGAGCTGCCGCTCCGGCATGACGATGGTGACGTTGGCCTTGTCGACGTCGTCCAGGGCCTCGATGTGGCGCGTGACCGCCTGGGTGACGGCGCGCCGGAGGTTGACGTTGCGCTCGAAGTCCGTGATGGTCCACCGCTCCATGTCGAAGATGGCCCAGGGATCCGTGCCCTTGGGAATCAGGTCCTCGCGGATCAGGATGCCCTTGGCGCGGAGGGCGGTGCGCTCGTCCTTCACGTAGAGGATGTTGCCCTCCCCCACGTCGTAGGGGATGCCCTCGGTGTCGAGGCGGTTCGTGATGAGGCGGAGCTCTTCCTCCGTCTTGATGGGCGTGCCGAGCAGCTTGACGGTGGTGGGCGTCGAGGAGACGCGCAGGAGGAGGACGAGGGCCACGACGGCGGCCAGCACGATCCCCCCGAGGATGAGCTTCTGGACCAGGCTCCACTTTCCCCACAGGGCCTTGAGCTGTCCGAAGAATTTCTTAAACCATTCGTTCATGTCCCCCCCCAGCGCGGACCCGCGAGGGTCCGCTCCATCGGCTCTCGGCCGCGCCTGTCATTCCGGGATCCCGCCGGCCCGCGGAAGGCCTTCCCCAAGGCCCCGCGTGCCGGGCGTCGGGCCCGGCGCGCCCGTCACCTCGTGTTTATGACTTCCTTCCAGCCGCGGACGACGCGATCCATGATCGTCCGCGCGATGTTCAGCGAAAGGTTGGCCTCCGCCATGGCGACCGTCACGTCGTGGGCGTCCACGGAATCCGGATCGACCGCCATTTGCTGGACGAGATCGCTGCTCTGGTTCTGGTAGGCGTTGACGCCGTCCATCGCCTTGAGCATCGCGTTCTCGAAGCTCGAACCGCCGGAATCGCCTTCGGCCTTGCCGACCGGCGCCCCGACGAGGCCGTTCGCAGTGTAATGCATGGGATTGGTTCGCGCAAGCCGAACGATGTCCCCCGCGGCCGGTCCTACGTTGATGGGCAGCATTCATTACCTCCCGATCTCCAAGGCCTTGAGGAACATGGCCTTGGAACCGTTGGCGATGGCGGAATTCGCCTCGTAGGCGCGCGAGGCGGCTATGAGGTCGACCATTTCCGTGACGATGTTGACGTTGGGCATCTCGACGTAGCCCGCCTTGGGGCCGGTCTTGATCGCGTCGGGATGGGTCGGGTCGTAGACGAGGCGGGGCGGGCTCGAGTCCTTCTGCACCTCGGAGACGCGGACGCCCTTGCCGACGCCGTTGTCCATCTGCTCGGGCAGGAAGGGCAGCCGGAAATAGGGCTGGTCCACGCGGGGCCGGAGGATGACCCGGCTCCGCCTGAAGGTTCCGCCCTCGGGCGTCCTCGTGGTGGACGCGTTGGCGATGTTGTCGGCGATGACGTCGGAGCGGAGGCGCTCCGCGGTCATGCCCGAGGCGGCGATGTTGATCGACGTGAAGAGTCCCACGGCTGGCCTTCCTTACCGCAGCACGAGATTGACCTGGCTGAACTCGAAGTTCGTGGCCTGGGTCATGAGCGTGTACATGAGCTGGTTCTGGACGGAGGCCATGAGCTCCTCCTCCGGATCCACGTTGTTGCCGTTGTTCTTGGAGGCGGAGAGATAGTCGAGGACGCGCCGGGGCTCGACGCTCCGGTAATCGACGGGACGGAAGCTCGGCACGTGCTTTTCGTTCGTGACCGTCATCTCGAGCGCGGGCCGGAGCCCCTCGGATTCCAGGGCCTTCTTGAGCGAGGCTTCGAAATTGACGACGGAACGCTTGAAATTGGGCACGTCGGAGTTGGCCATGTTGTCGGCGATGACGTCCCGGCGCAGCATGGACACGTCCATGGAGCGCTTGAGGATGTCCACCGTCTTGCCGAAAGAAGTCGCTTCGAACATCTATCTCTCCTCAACTATCCTCATCGGCCGTCCGCCCCCCCGACATGAGGGAAAGACGCCGTCCGCCGCGGGGCGGCCCAAGGGCCGCCGGCGGCGCTACAATATGTATCGCGAAAGGTCCTGGCGCTCGGCGAAATCCTTGAACCGGGCGTCCACGTAGGCCTCGTCGACGAGGACCTTGGCGCCGCCCATGGTCGGCGCGTCGAAGGACAGGTCCTCAAGGAGGCGTTCCATCACGGTCTGGAGGCGCCGCGCGCCGATGTTCTCGGTGCGGGCGTTGGCCGCGGCGGCTATCTCGGCGATGCGCGAAACCGCCGACGGCGCGAAATCGAGGCTCACGTCCTCCGCGGAAAGGAGCATCGTGTACTGCTTGACGAGGGCGTTCCTCGGCTCGGTGAGGATGCGCTCGAAATCGCGGGCGGTCAGGGCCTCGAGCTCGACGCGGATCGGGAAGCGGCCCTGGAGCTCGGGGATCAGGTCGGTCGGCTTGGAGACGTTGAAGGCGCCCGCCGCGATGAAGAGGACGTGGCTCGTGTCGACGGGGCCCCACTTCGTGCTCACCGTCGAGCCCTCGACTATCGGGAGGATGTCGCGCTGGACGCCTTCCCGGGAAACGTCGACGCCGCCGGAGCTCCGGCCCTCGCGGCTCGCGATCTTGTCGATCTCGTCGATGAAAACGATGCCCATCTCCTGGACGCGCCTTCGCGCCTCCTCCACGGCCTTATCGTGGTCGACGAGCCTGTCGAGCTCCTCCGCCTCGAGGATGGCCTTGGCTTCCTTCACGGAGACGAGGCGGCGTTTTTTCTTGCCGCCGAAGAGGCCGGAAAGGCCGCCGAGGGCGGCCTCCATCTCCTCCATCTGGTTGCCGCCGAGGAGCTCGAGGGCGGGCGAGGAGGAGGCCTGGACCAGGAGCTCCACCTCGCGGGAATCGAGCTTGCCGGCGCGCAGCATGGCGCGGAATTTCTCCCGGGTGCC
>JAEUJG010000284.1 GCA_016794765.1 Spirochaetaceae bacterium
CGTCTTCAGGCCCGTCGTCGACGAGGGAACTTGCGTCGCCTGCGACCGCTGCTGGCTGCTTTGCCCCGACGGGGCGGTGGACCGCTCCGCCGGCAAGGCGCGGATCGACTACGAGTTCTGCAAGGGCTGCGGCATCTGCGCCTACGAATGCCCGAAGAAGGCCATCGCGATGGTCAAGGAGGGCGAATGAGCGCCGCCAAGGTTTTCTGCTCCGGCAACGACGCGGTCGCCCTGGGCGTCCGGCTCGCCCGCCCCGCCCTCGTCAGCGCCTATCCCATCACGCCCCAGACCGTCTGCGTGGAGCGGCTGTCCGAGTACGCCGAGGACGGCTCCCTCGACGCGGCCTTCATGCACGTGGAGAGCGAGCACTCCGCGATGAGCGCCGCCATCGGCGCCTCGAGCGCGGGCTCCCGCGTCTTCACGGCGACGAGTTCCCAGGGCCTCCTCTACATGGCGGAAACGCTGTTCTACGCCGCCGGCGGCCGCTTTCCGGTCGTGATGATGAACGCGAACCGCTCCCTGGCCCTGCCCTGGTCGATCTACGGCGACTGGAGCGACTCCCTCTCCCTCCTCAACTCCGGCTGGATCCAGGTCTACGTCGAGGACGCCCAGGAGGCGCTCGACATGGTGCTCCAGGCCTATCGCGTCGCCGAGGATCCGGCGGTGCTCACGCCCTTCATGATCAACCTGGACGGCTTCGTCCTCACGCACACCTACGAGCTCGTGGAGCTGCCGGAGCAGGCCGACGCCGACCGCTACCTGCCGCCCTTCAGGACCACGAACCGGATGAGCCTCGAGGCGCCCAAGAACCTCGGCTTCTCGACGACGCCGGAGGACAACACGGAGTTCAAGATCGCCCAGCACCGCGCCGTCCTCGCGGCGGCGGAGACGGCCGGGAAGGCCGACGAGGAGTTCAAGGCGGTCTTCGGCCGTTCCTACGGCGGCCTTGTCGAGGCCTACCGCTGCGCGGACGCCGAGGTCGTCCTCGTGACCCTGGGCTCCATCACCGGCACGGCGCGCCTCGTCTGCGACCGGCTCCGCGCCGCCGGCCGGAAGGTCGGCGTCCTCAAGCTGCGCTACATGCGCCCCTTCCCCGCGGCGGAGATCCGCGCCGCCCTGGCCGGCAAGAAGGCGGTCGGCGTCCTCGACAAGGACATCTCCTTCGGCCACGAGGGGACGGTCTTCACCCACGTGAAGTCGGCCCTGGCCGAGCTCGCATGCCCGCCGCCGGCCGTCAACTTCGTCACCGGCTTCGGCGGCAGGGACGTGCCGCGCCCGGAGATCGAGCGGATGTTCGACACCCTCTTGGCGGGCCCGGCGGCCGCGGCTTCCGGCCGGATCCATTTCACCGGAACGAGGTGCAGCGATGTCGAATAACTTCAAGCAGGTCTCCGTGAAGTCGCTGACCGAGCGCGAGCTCTTCTTCGGCCACAAGGGCTGCGCGGGCTGCGGCGCCGCGATAGCCGTCCGCCTCGCCCTCAAGGTCCTGGGCGAGCGCACCTACGCGGCGCTGCCCGCGGGCTGCATGTCCGCCGTCGGCTTCATCTGGCCGCAGATGGCCTTCGGGATCAACGCGGAGATCTCCACCCTCCCCGGCACCGCCTCCATGCTGTCGGGCATCAGGGCGGCCCTCGACCGTCAGGGCCTCGGGGACGTCAACGTGGTCGGCTTCGCCGGCGACGGCGGCACGGCGGACATCGGCCTCCAGGCCCTCTCCGGCGCGATCGACCGCGACGACCGCGTCATCTACGTCTGCTACGACAACGAAGCCTACATGAACACCGGCATCCAGAAGTCGGGCCTCACGCCCTTCGGCACGAAGACGACGACGACGCCCGCCGGCCGCAAGATCCCCGGCTGCCCGACCCGCAAGAAGAACCTCTTCGAGATCGTCGCCGCCCACGGCATCAAGTACGCCGCCACGGCCTCCATCGGCTACCCGAACGACTATCTCAACAAGGTAGCCAAGGCGGCCGCGACGCCGGGCGCGAGCTTCATCCACGTCCTCGCCTCCTGCCCGACGGGTTGGGGCACGCCGACCGAGACCGCCGTGGAGGTGGCCAAGGAGGCCGTGGACACGGGGCTCTGGCCCCTCCGGGAGTTCGAGGACGGCGCCTTCCGCCTGAACCGCGATCCGGGGGAGTGGAAGCCCCTCCGCGAACACCTCCTGGCCCAGGGGCGCTTCAAGCACCTCGGCGCCGAGGAGCTCGCCTTCATCGAAGCCGACCGTGACGAGAGCTGGCGACGCCTCCGGGCCGCCCGCGCCTAGGCTGATTGTGGCGGCGCCGCCGCGGTGATCGCCGCCGCGGCCGCCTCGCCGTGACCTGCCGTGCCGCGCCGTGAAGGTCCCCGGCGTTGACAGGGGGCCGCGCTCCGCGGTAGACTGCGCTTGGTTTTGACCCAGTAGCTCAGTTGGATAGAGCGGCTGCCTCCTAAGCAGCAGGTCGTGCGTTCGATTCGCGCCTGGGCCATAGCGACGACAAGGACGAAAAAAGACCCGCGGTTTCCCGCGGGTCTTTCCTTTTTTGGCGCCTCGTTCCGGGCGCTCCCGGCGCCAGCGTCCGGCCGCGCCGGACCGCCGTCCCTGCTTGGGTCCGGCCCGGTGCTTCGTGCGCGCCAGCGCTCAGGCGCCGGCCGGAGGCTCGCCGGGGCCGCCCGCGGCGGGCGTCGCGCCGTCGCCGAGGAGCCTGCGCTTCTCCTCCTCGGCGCGGGCGGCTTCCTCGAGCTCGGCGAAGGGGTCGCGCCGGGACTCGTCGTAACCCTTGCGGAGATCCTCGAGGTAGCGGGAAAGCTCGTCGGTGCGGGACTTGATCCGGTCGAGGCCGCCGGAGGCGGGGCCGTCTCCCTCGCCCGCGGCCTTGAGCCGCGCGAGGTCGATGCGCATCTGCTTGAGCTGGTTGACGGAAGAGCCGAGGCGGAGGCGGAGGACCTCGCTCTGGTTCTTGAGCTCCTCGTAGGATTTTTCCTGCTTTTCGATCTCCTCGATGGACCGCCGGTACTCGGCCTTGATCGCCGCCCCCGAGCCGCCCGCCGCCGCCGTCTCCTCCTTGGCGAGGAGGGCAGCCTTGTCGCGCTCGAGCTCGGCCATCGGGATGGCGCCGACGATGCGGTCGATCTCGTTCGCCGACTGCGCGAGGAGGCGCACCTGGCCGACGTAGGCTTCGAGGGAGGGGCCCAGGTCCTC
>JAEUJG010000297.1 GCA_016794765.1 Spirochaetaceae bacterium
TAATCGGAAACCACCCGCACGGCGTCCAGCCCATCGAACGCCACCGCTGGTCGGATCCCGCGACGGGCGGGAAGCGGGAAGGACTCATCCTGTACGCGTTGGGCGACCTCATTACGGTGCGGGACGGCGTCCTGCCGAACTCCCATCTCGGCCTGCTCGCCCGCGTGCGGATCGCCAAGGGGAGGGCCGGCGGCCGGGAAAGCGTCCGCGTCGCCGGACTTGAAATCCTCCCGACCTACCTCTTTCCGAGGATGCGGCGCGGAAAGTGCGAGGAATTCCGGGTCCTGGACTTCCGCCGCCTCGCGGCGGGCCTGCGCGCCGGGGAGAATCCCTTCGGGCTCGGCCGCGCCCAGGCGAAGGACATCCCGCGGCTCAAGGCGCTCATGCACAGGTTGTTCGCGCCGGCGCTTCCCTGAAGCCGTCCCGCGGCGCCCGGGGGGCGATGTCGCGCCCCCTCGGACGGGCCCGTATGTTGTCAGCCCTGCGCCGCCTTGCAGATCTCGGCCGTCACGACGGCGGCGCCCTTTTCGCGGGCGTGGCCCTCGGTAAGCTCGATGACGGTCTGGCGGATGCCGCCGGGGACCTTGAGCATGAGGTGGCGGGCCGATTCCTCCCAGTCCATGGTGAAGACGGGGCTGATCTCCTTGGTCACGGCCGCGCTCGCGGAGAGGAGCCAGACGAAGAGGATGGCGCCGACGACCGCCTTGAGGAGGAAGGCCGAGCCCGGGGAGACCTTGTCGAAGAGCATGCCGCCGACGACGAGGAAGAACAGCACGCCGATGGGCTGCATGGTGTTGACGCCGCCGAGGACGGCGCCCGTCATGCCCATGGGGGCTCCGTCGAGGGCGAGGCTGTTCGAGCCCGTGAAGCATCCGGCCTGGCCGACGCCGATGAGGGCGGCCGCGAGCATGCAGACGGGGTTGAAGGGATCCGGGGCGAAGGCGAGGAGGAGCATGCCGAGGGTGGCCGAGGCCACGGAGAAGAGCAGCGTCGGCATGCGTCCCTTCCGGTCGACCATCGAACCGATCACGGGGAAGGCCGCGAGGGCGACGAGCCCTTCGAGCATCATCGGGATGGAGGCGCGCATCGTGGCGGTGCCGAGGTCCATGCCGCGGCTCCCCGCGGCGCGGACGCCCCAGGAGACGAGGTAGGTCGAGAGGACGATGATGTCGGCCCGGGTCACGAGGGCGGAGACGTAGGCGGCCTTGAGGACCTTGCTGCCCTTGAGGAGGGGCAGGACCTCGCGGAGCTTGCCCCGCTCCTCGCCCATCTCGGGCATGCGGTCCTTCATGAAGAAGAGGGCGACAAGCGCGCCGGCGACGGCCATGGCGACGACGGTCTCGATGGCGACGACGACGCCGGCCTTCTTGATTATCGGGCCGAAGATGCCGAACACGAGGACGGCCGCGAGGCCGACGCCGGTGCCGTAGAGGGCCATGGCCTTGCCCCGGTCCTGCCGCGCGACGTAGTCGCCGTACATGGCGATGATCTGCGGATAGCCCAGGATGAGGGAGATGCCGATGAGGAGGCGCGCCACGTAGGAGACGAGAAGGGCGGGCGCGAAGGGGGCGAAGCGGGCGGCTTCCGCGGGCATGAGGGAGAGGCTCGCGCAGATCCGCGAGGCGGGCCCCGCGCCGATGCCGAGCGCGGCCGCGACCTCGACCGAGTTCGAGAAGAGGAAGTAGGAAAGGCCGGCGCAGACGAAGGCGATGACGATGAGCTTCCGCCTGCCCACGCGGTCGGAGAAGGCCCCGACGAGGGCGACGAAGGCGAGGGTCGCCACCTGGCTCATGTTCTGGAGGAAGCTGTTGATGGAGCCCGTGTAGGCGGGATCGATCCGCACGATGTCGCTCATGAAGGCGGGCTGGATGACGGCGGGAACCGTCATGAACATGCCCATGATGAAGGTGTTCACGAACAGGAAGAGGAAGTTCCCCTTGGTCACTTCCTCGGGCAGGACGATGCCCGCGAATTTCCGCGCCGTCCCGGGCGCCTGTGCTCTCGCCATGTGTCCCTCCGCTCGATGTGTATGCCGTTCCGAAAAAAACCGCGCGGCGCGTCCCGACGGGACGAGGCCGCGCGGCCCACGCGACGGGGCGCCTCCGCCGCCTGCGCCTTCCGCGCCGCGACCGAAGCGCCCACCCCGCCCATCAGTCCCTTTCCATCGCGAACATGTAGCCGTACATCCAGGCGCCGGTCTCCTCGCGCTTGTGTTTCCGGAAGACCATCTTCACGCGGGCGCCGGGGACGGCCTCCTCGGGGCTCGCGTCCACGATCTCCGAGAGGATGGTCACGCCGTCGTCAAGCTTGATGGTGCAGACGAGGCGGGGCGCCGTCTCGCCGTAGCCCATGACGGGATAGCCCATGTCCTCCTTCTGCACCACGTCGATCGTTCCGGCGCGCGCACAGTCGTAGTCCTCGAGCTTGAGGCCCGCGCACTTCGGGCAGTTGAGCCCGTCGCGGCGGGGGAACCACTTGGAGCCGCAGTCGGCGCAGCGGCTGCCGCGCAGGAGGTAGCGGCCGAAGCGCTCGCGCCAGGTCCGCATGGTCGAGTAGGACTCGAGGCGCGGCAGGATTTCGGGGAACTGGTCGTTCATGATCGGGCCTCCTCGAGGTTGCGCATGACGGAGCAAACTTCCATGGAATGGTGGGAGCCGTAGGCCTGGGCGGCGGCGATCCGCGCGCCCTTCACCTGTCGCTCGCCCGCCTTGCCTGTGAGCTGGAGCCAGTTTTCGTGGATCTTGGAGCCGAAGTCGCCGCCGGCGCTCGAGTGCCCGTAGGAAAGGGCGCCGCCGTCCGTGTTGGTCGGACAGCGTCCCGTGAGGGCGGTGCCGCCCTCCATCGCGAAGCGGCCGCCCTGGCCTTCCGGCACGATGCCCATGCCCTCCAGGGACTCCATGCCCTCGAAGGCGGAGAGGTCGTGGACCTGGGCGAGCTGGATGTCGGAGGGCTCGACGCCGGCGCGCCTGTAGACCTCGGCGGCCGCGAGGACCAGGCCGGGCTGGGTCGCCGGATCGGCCTTGGCGAAGGCCGGGTGCCCCTCGTAGTCGTAGTGGTTACCGAGGTAGGGCGGACGGGTGCGATAGGCGACATCGATCGCGATCTTCGGGAGCTTGAGCTCCTTGATCTTCCGCTCGGACACGAGGACGAGGCAGGTCGCCATGTTGCGTCCGGTCGCGGTGCGGAGGCGGTAGCCGGCCGTCGAGGGATCGTTCAACTCCTCGT
>JAEUJG010000333.1 GCA_016794765.1 Spirochaetaceae bacterium
CGATCCTGAGCTCCGCGGGCTTCCCCGGCTCGAGGGGCTCGCCGTCGCGCCGCAGGAAGCTGTGGCCGGGTCCGAGGACGGCGCGCCCGGGATCTCCGGGGCCTTCCCTGCGGTGGAGGGCGCGCAGCAGCCCTTCGGTCAGATAGGTGACCCTGCCGTCCGGCGCGACGTCCTCCAGGTAAACGAAGAAGGCGCCGTCGCTCGCGCTGGAGGAGACCTCGAGGGTGACGACCGGGACGCCGGTGATCTCGAGGTCGCCTTCCAGGGGCTCTCCCGTGTAGCAGAGGAGAATGCGGTCCTCCGCGGCGCGGTCGGGATAATCGACGGCTCCGCCGCCCAGGTTCGTGCGCCAGCGGTTTGTTTCGCCCGTCGTCGCGGAAAAGTCGACGCGGTGGCGGTCCGAGCCCTCCGGCGCCTCGGGCGGCGCCGCCGACAGACGGCCGCCTTCCCCGAAGTACAGGGTCCTCGCCTCGAAGCCGGGGACGGGCCAGGAGCCGGTCTCCTTCCAGAGCCCTTCGCCGAAGGTGAAGTAACGGATAGTCCTGCCCGCGGGGCGGGGGCCGCGCTCGCCGAGGGCGGCGTCGAAGAAGGAAAGGACCGAGGCGGCCTCCTCGGCCTCGAGCTCGGCCGTGGGCCGCTCCCCGCCCAGAAAGGGATCTTTCGAGTGCCAGCCCCCGTGGGACCAGGGCCCGATGACGAGGGTCTGCGGGTTCGAGTAGCTGAGCCAGCGCTCGAGGGCGCCGTTGACCGTCGCCGCGTCCAGCCAGCCGACGCGGACGAGGAGGGGCGTCTCCGAGGCCTCGATGGCCGCCCGGTAGTCGTAGGGCGCGATCGCGCGGGCCGGGTAGCCGGGCGCGAGCTCGTCGTCGGCGTAGGTCATCCGCCCGATCGCGGCGGAGATGTCGATGGTCTTGTGCCCGGCGACGGCCTGGCGGAGGAGGCGGCCGCCGCCCGGGCCGTCGACGGGCGCCATGCCGCCGAAGAAGGGGCCCTTGAGGGCGTTCGCGTCCATCTTCAGGTTCGAGGCGCTCCAGTTCGCCACGAGGTGGGCGTTGAGGATCCCGAAAGGCATGGCGTTGTGCATCACCGGATCGAAGTCCGGGTAGAGGGGCGCCGCCGCGCGGAGGGCCGGCCGTCCCGAGGCGGCCGCGACTTCCGCGGTGTTGCCCGAGTAGGACTCGCCGTAGGAGGCGACCTTGCCGTTGGACCAGGGCCTGGAGGCGATCCAGTCGACGATCCCGCCCAGGTCCTCGGCTTCCTCGCGGGAGAACTCCATCGGCCTCGCGCCGAAGGAGGCGCCCGAGCCGCGCGCGTCGACGGCGACGAAGGCGTAGCCCGCCGCGTTGGCCGCCTCCGCGAAATCCGCGCGGCTGACGGTCTTCGCGATCTTCAGGCGGAGGAGGACCTTGAGGAGGAAGGTCGGCTTCTCCGAGGTGCCGTAGCGGGTGCATTCGAAGACCGCGGGGACCCTTTCTCCGGCCCCGAGGTCGGCCGGAAGGGAGACGCGGAAGGCGAGGCGGACGCCGTCCCGCATCGGGACATAGACCGACTCCCGGCGCTTCAATCCCGAGGGCGTCCGCTCCACTGGATCGGGCCAGAGTCCGGCCGCCAGGACGGCGGCGACGGCGAGGGCAAAGGCCGAGAGGGCGAGGGGGCCGGCGAGCCTGGCCGGGCGGGGCTTGGCCGGGCCGGCCACGGCCGGGTTGGATTCGGCCCCGCGGCGCCTGGCTTCGTGTTCCTGCTGCATGATCGGGCATCTCCTTGCGAGGCTCTCGTCGAGCCTCGGCCCGAGAATGCCCTTTCCGGAGACGCCGGTCGTCCGAAGCGATCGGATCGGACGGAAATTCGGCAAATTCGCTTTCGCGGGCCGGCCCCGTGGTTTATCGTGGGCCCATGGATGCCCGGTTTCTTCTCGACCTCATCGGCTTGTTCGTCACGGCGCCGATGATCCTCGCCGTCGTCCTCGGAGCGCGGCGGCCCGGCGCGCGCC
>JAEUJG010000337.1 GCA_016794765.1 Spirochaetaceae bacterium
GGATTCGACGGCAAGCCCCGCATCCCCTGATCCCCCGGAGGACAAAACGCGCCGTGTAGCGCTGCCCCTCGACAGCGCCCCAAGTCATGCGGACCGAAGGTTCCGCATGACTTGCGCGTTCCGCGTTCCCGCGGCGCCGAAGCTCATGGGAGCTTCGGCGATCTCGCTCGTGAAGACTTGGGCAGGCTCGCCGCCGCTTCCCTGAACCTACACCTTCCCCTTTTCCAGGAGGAGGGTCTCGGTCGGCCGGTCGCAAAGCTCCGCCGGTCCGAAGTACTGCACCGGTCCGGGCACGCGATAGTCGGAAGAGAGGGCCCATTCGCCGCGGACGCGGGCGAAGGCCTTGAAGGGCGCGCCGTCCAGCTCGACCAGGGCCTTCTTGATGACGGGCTTGTCGGAGCCGTGGCGGCGCTCGATGTTCATCATCGAGACGAGGGGCACGCCGCCGGAGCTCCACTGGTCGGCGGGGGCGGAGGTGTTTTTCACGGAGGAGAGATAGCCGGAGAGGCCCGCGGCGATCAGGGCGAAGGCGGTGTAGCCGAGGGAGTAGCAGTAGTCCGCGTCGAAGTTGGAGGGGAAGGCGCAGCGGCCCTCGTAGCCGAGGAAGTGGGTCTGGAAGTCGAACTTGCCCTTGTAGCTTCCGGCGGCGCCCATCTCGCCTAGGCGGGTCTTCACCATCGCGGCCAGGAGCTTCTCGGTCTCGATGCGCGACACCTGGACGTTGCCGTGGGGGTCGCGGTCCCAGAGGAGCTGGGCCTGGATCTCGGCCGGCAGGCTCTTGAAGAGGCCGGCGGTCGCGGCCGCGAGCCGGGCGGCGATGAAGGCCTTCTGGGCCTCGACGCCGGAGAGGGCCTTGTACTCCGCGTCGTGCGCGGCCAGGAGCTCGTTGAGCTCGCCGATCAGGGCCTTCATCTCGGGGACGAACTCGATGAGGCCCTCGGGGACGAGGACGACGCCGAAGTTCTCGCCCTTGGCGGCGCGGGCCGCGACGGAGGCGCAGATCTCGTCGACGATGGCGCCGAGGCTGGACTTCTTCGCCTCGATCTCCTCGCTGACGAGGGCGATGTTCGGCCGGGTCTGGAGCGCGACCTCGAGGCCGATGTGGGAGGCGGAGCGGCCCATGAGCTTCACGAAGTGCCAGTACTTGCGGCCGCTCGCGGCGTCGCGCGCGATGTTGCCGACGAGCTCGGCGTAGAGCTTGGTCGCGGTGTCGAAGCCGAAGGAGGTTTCGATGTCGTCGTTCTTGAGGTCGCCGTCGATCGTCTTCGGGACGCCGATCACGGCGATGCCGGCCTTGCGTTCGGCGAAGAACTCCGCCAGGAGGGCGGCGTTGGTGTTGGAGTCGTCGCCGCCGATGACGACGACGGCGTCGAGGCCGCGCTTCTTGGCCGTCTCGAGGGCCTTCTCGAACTGCTCGGGAGTTTCGATCTTGGTCCGGCCGGAGCCGATGATGTCGAAGCCGCCGGTGTTGCGGTAGCGGTCGACGAGTTCCGCGGTGATCTCCACCGCCTTGTCGTCCACGAGGCCGCCGGGGCCGCCGCGGAAGCCGAGGAGGACGGAGGCGGGATTGCCCGCCTTGAGGCCGTCGAAGAGGCCGGCGATGACGTTGTGGCCGCCGGGGGCGGGGCCGCCGGAGAGGATGACGCCCACGCTGAGCTTGGCGCCCGCCTTGGCCGCCGCCTCGCCCTTGCCGCGGACGAGGGTCACCCGGCCCTGGCCGTAGGAATGGGAAAAGAGCGCCTTGAGTCGCTCGCGGTCGCCTTCCGCGAGGGGAAGGGCGGCCTGTCCGCGCTCGATCGCGAGTCCGGCGACGGGGCCGCGGAGGACGGGGGGGAGCTTGGGCTGGTAGGCGTAGCGGGCTTTCTGGAGGGGAGACATCTCCATGGGTAACTCCTTCGGTAAAAACGGGGTATCGTATTGGCCCCATTTTATATCGATTGGGAGGGGAATGTGAACTGCCTCGAAGCTTGTTGGAGGATTCGGCGGAGGCCCCGGGGAGCGCAGCCGCGCTTCGTCGCGCGGAATAATAAAAACGGGGTCGTCCGAGCTGCCGGCCTCGCCCGAGCGGCCTAACAGCCCTCCTAGTGCTGGCCGCCGCCCGCGGCGGCCTCGCGGAGCGCCAGCGCCTCCTCCTTGGTGAGGGGCCTGAGGATCCGGATGCCGGTCTCCGAGGTCGCGACGACGACTTCCTTGCCGTCGGGCGTCTTGGCGCCGACGACCTGGACGACGGGGTAGCGGGGATTGTCCGGATTCACGTCGACGACCAGGGCCTTCTTGCCGTTCGTGAGGAGGACGTGGCTGCCGATCGGGTAGATCGAGAGGCTGTAGACGAGGGCGCGGATGACGTTTTCATCGTACTGCTTGCCGTCGTTCTTGAGGATGTCGACCATCCCGACGTAGCCTTCCTTGGCCTCCTTGTAGGGGCGGTTCGAGGTGACGGCGTCGTAGGAGCAGGCGACCATGATGATCCTCGAGTAGAGAGAGATCTTGTCGCCGGTGAGTCCGCGGGGATAGCCCGTGCCGTTGAGCCGCTCGTGGTGCTCGAGCGCGGAGAGGCAGACGGCGAGGGGTACCTGCTTCTCCTTGAGAATGTT
The DNA here is from genome assembly GCA_016794765.1 of Spirochaetaceae bacterium. Taxonomy (GTDB): domain Bacteria; phylum Spirochaetota; class Spirochaetia; order Treponematales; family Rectinemataceae; genus JAEUJG01. The sequence goes on from JAEUJG010000337.1 coordinate 2,595, forward strand.
GTAGCCGAGGACCGGATGGGCGGTTATCGCCTTGCGCTCCTGGGTCGAAAGCTGGCGGCCCGCCATGTAGAGCTGGGGCGGCAACTTGATCATGCCTATCTCGTGGAGGACGGCGGCCGCGCCGAGTTCGATGAGGCGGAAGGGCGGGAGCTTGAGCGCGCTGCCGAGGATGATGGAGAGGACGGAGGAGCGCACGGCGTGGGAGA
>JAEUJG010000350.1 GCA_016794765.1 Spirochaetaceae bacterium
CGCCTGGCCGCCCTCGGCCTGCCTCCCGCCGCGGAGTTCTTCTCGCGGCCCGCCGCCTACCGCGGCAAGGCCGCGGAGAAGGCCCGCGCGATCGGCGGGAAATACCGCGCCCTCATGGCGCGCTTCGCCCAGTCCTAGAAGGGTCCGTCCGGCTTCGCGCGCCGGCTCCGGGCCGGCCGGCGGGCCGGCGGACGTAGCGATACGACAGCGGCGCCCGGGGGGAACCTTCCCCCGCGGCGGCCGCCCGGAGAAAAGCCCGATGTTCGAAGAAACCTTTTCCTACGACGACGTCCTCCTCGTCCCCGGCTATTCGGAGCTCCTGCCCCGGGAGACGGACGTCTCCACCCGCCTGGCCGGCGGTATCAGGCTCAACGTGCCCGTGATCTCGGCCGCGATGGACACCGTCACCGAGGAGCGCCTCGCCGTGGCCCTGGCCCTCCAGGGCGGCGCGGGCGTCATCCACCGCAACCTCGCGCCCGAGGTGCAGGCCGGGCAGGTGGAGGGCGTCAAGCGCTACCTCAACTGGATCATCGAGAGCCCCGTCACCGTGGAGGAGGACCGCACCCTCCGCGACGTGCGCGCCATCATGGACCGCGACAAGGTGACCGGACTTCCCGTCGTCGGGGCCGACGGGAAGCTCGTCGGCATCATCACCGCCCGCGACCTCCGCTTCCGCCGCGACGACGGCGCCCTCGTCCGGGACGCGATGACCCGCGATCCCGTCGTGGAGGACCTGCGCGCCACCCCCGCGAGCGCCCGGCGGAAGTTCGACGAGCACCGGATCGAAAAGCTTCCCGTCGTCGACGGTGAGGGGCGCCTGCGCGGCCTCATCACCGTCAAGGACATGGAGAAGCACGAGCGCTTCCCCAACGCAGCGACGGACAAGGCCGGCCGCCTCGTCGTCGGCGCCGCGGTCTCCCCCCAGGACTACGAGGTCCGCGTGCCCCTCCTCCTCGCCGCGCGCGTGGACTTCGTGGTCCTCGACACGGCGCACGGCGACTCGCGCAACGTGGTGGACGCGGTGCGCGGCCTCAAAAAGCGCTGGCCGGACCTGCCCGTGATCGGCGGCAACGTCGCGACCCGCGAGGGCACGCGGCGCCTCGTCGAGGCCGGCGCCGACGCCGTCAAGGTCGGCGTGGGCCCCGGCTCCATCTGCACGACCCGCATCGTCGCGGGCGTCGGCGTGCCGCAGTTCACCGCCGTCCTCTGGTGCGCGGAGGAGGCCGACAAGTCCGGCGTCCCCGTCGTCGCCGACGGCGGCATCAAGTACTCCGGCGACATCGTCAAGGCGATCGCCGCCGGCGCGAGCTCCGTCATGATCGGCAACCTCTTCGCCGGACTCAAGGAGGCCCCCGGCCGGGAGATCCTCTTCGACGGCCGCATCTACAAGGAATACCGCGGCATGGGCTCCATGGGCGCCCTCAAGGACGGCGCGGGCGACCGCTACGGCATCGCCAAGGACGAGTCCCCCGTGCCCGAGGGCATCGAGGGGCGCCTTCCCTACAAGGGCGAGCTCAAGGCCTATCTCCACCAGCTCGTCGCCGGCCTCCGCAAGGGCATGGGCTACTGCGGCTGTCCCGACCTCGAGACCCTCCGCCACTACCGGAACTTCGTGCGGATCAGCTCCTCGGGGCTCCGGGAGAGCCACGCCCACGACATCGCCATCACGCAGGAGGCGCCGAACTACTCGCGGCAGTGACCTTTCCGGCCGCATTCGTTATACTTAGGGCCGCCGCGGAGCGGGTATCCCCTCGGGGTACCGCGGACGGCCAGGATCCCGACGCGAAAGAGGAAACAGCATGAATATCGTCGTCATGGGCGCCCAATGGGGCGACGAGGGCAAAGGCAAGATCGTCGATTACCTCGCCGCCGACGCGGGGATCATCGTCCGTTTCTCCGGCGGCGCGAACGCCGGCCACACCATCGTGATCGGGGGCGAGCGCTACGCCCTCCACCTCGTGCCCTCGGGCATCCTCTATCCGGACAAGACCGTCCTCCTCGGCTCCGGCATGGTCATCGACCCGGAGGCCCTCTTCTCCGAGCTCGCCGGCCTCGAGGCCAAGGGCATCGACTGGAAGGGCCGGGTCCTCGTTTCCGACCGCGCCCACATCGTCCTCCCGAGCTACCGCCGCCTCGACAAGGAGGCCGAGGCCCGCCGCAAGAAGCCCATCGGCACGACCGGCCGCGGCATCGGCGTCGCCTACGCCCTCAAGGCCTCGCGCGACGGCGTCCGCCTCGCCGACCTGGGCGACCCCTCCCGCCTCGAGAACCTCGAGGCCGAGGACCGCGCCTTCATCGAGGCCTGGCGGGAGCGGCTCGCGCCGATGTCCGTCGACCTCGTCTCCTACCTCCGCGCCCACCGCAACCTCTACAGCCTCTTCGAGGGGGCGCAGGGCGCCCTCCTCGACATCGACACCGGCAGCTACCCCTTCGTCTCGAGCGGCATGTCCTGCTCCGCGGGCGCCGCGGCCCAGGGCGGCATCGGCCCCCGCCGCATCGACCGGGTCCTCGGCGTCTTCAAGGCCTACACGACCCGCGTCGGCAACGGCCCCTTCCCGACCGAATTCGCCGACGACTCCCCGGGCTCCCTCTCGCAGTACATCCGCGAGACCGGCAACGAGTACGGCGTCACGACCGGCCGGCCCCGCCGCTGCGGCTACCTCGACCTCGTGGCCCTGCGCTACGCCTGCGCGGCCAACTCGATCGACCGCCTCGTCCTCACCCACCTCGACGTGTACGACGAGCTCGAGTCCTTCGAGGCCTGCGTCGCCTATCGCGTCCGCGGCCGCCTCGCGGAGGACTTCCCGACCGCCGTCCGCGACCTCGAGGACGCGGAGCCGGTCCTGCGCACCTTCAAGGGCTGGAAGCGGAGCATCGCCGCCTGCCGCGAGTACGACGAGCTCCCCCGCGAGGCGCGGGACTACGTCGCCTTCATCGAGGAGTACGTGGAGACCCCCGTTTCGGTGGTGTCCGTCGGCTCCGACCGAACCCAGACCATCGTGAGGGAGAGCCCGTGGACAAGGTCCTGATCCTCGACTTCGGCAGCCAGTACACCCAGCTCATCGGGCGCCGCGTGCGCGAGCTCGGCGTCTACGCCGAGATCCTCCCCGGCGAGGCGCCGCTCTCCGCGGCCTCCCTCCCGGGCGCCAAGGGCATCGTGCTCTCCGGCTCGCCCTTCTCCGTCTACGAGCCGGGCGCCCCCGTGCCGCACGCCTCCGTCTACGAGGCGGGCCTCCCCGTCCTCGGCCTCTGCTACGGCGTCCAACGCATGACCCACGACTCGGGCGGCCGCGTGGAGCGCCTGCCCGAGCGCGAATACGGCCGCAAGCCCGTGCGCGTCTCGGCCCTCGGCTCGGCCGATCCGATCTTCGCCGGCGTCCCGGGCGAGTTCGCGAGCTGGATGAGCCACGGCGACTCCATCGCCGCCCCGGCGCCCGGTTTCGAGATCCTGGCCTCCTCCGAGGGCGGCATCCCCGCCGCCCTCCGAGACCGGAAGCGCCGCCTCTGGGGCCTCCAGTTCCACCCGGAGGTCAGCCACTGCGAGGCCGGCACGCGCATCCTCGGCAACTTCGTGCTGGGGGTCTGCGGAGCCGCGCCCGGCTGGACCATGGAGGCCTACCTCGACGAGGTCCGCGCCGCCCTCCGCGCCAAGGTCGGGTCGGGCGACGTCCTCCTCCTCATCTCCGGCGGCGTCGACTCGACGGTCGCCGGCGCCCTCCTCCTCAAGGTCCTCGATCCCGCGCGGGTCCACCTCCTCTACATCGACACGGGCCTCATGCGCAAGGCCGAGAGCGAAGAGGTCATGCGGAACCTGCGCGCCCTCGGCGCGACCCACCTCCACATGGCGGAGGCCGAGGAGGATTTCCTCTCCGCCCTCGCCGGCGTCGAGGAGCCCGAGGCCAAGCGCAAGATCATCGGAGACCTCTTCATCAAGATCCAGGAGCGGGAGGTCGCGCGCCTCGGCATCCCGGAGGCCTACCTCGTCCAGGGCACCCTTTACACCGACCTCATCGAGTCGGGCAAGGGCGTCGGCAAGAAAGCCCAGGTCATCAAGAGCCACCACAACGTGCGCAGCCCCCTCGTCGAGGCCAAGCGCGCGGCGGGCCGCGTGATCGAGC
>JAEUJG010000357.1 GCA_016794765.1 Spirochaetaceae bacterium
CGGCGGACAGGAGGGCGCGCGCGTCCTCGAGCATCACCTCGAACTCGATCTCGGAGTAGGCGAAGCCGGAAGGCCGCGGCCTGAGCATCGCGAGGACCGGGATGCCGCCCCGCTCCTTGGCGAGCCGCACCGAGCCGGGAGAGGGCGTCAGACCTCCCTCGCCGAGGCTCGCGTTGAGCTCCACGCGGTCGGCGCCGGCCGCCGCGGCCAGGACGGCGTCGTCGGCCGAACCGCAAAGCGCCTCGAAGATGATCGAATCGGACATCGCGACCTCCCGCACCGGTCCCGCGGTGTCCCGCGGCCCGTTGAAGCGGCACTATGCCGCCGCCCGGCGCCGAGCGTCAAGTCGCCGGCGGCGAGCGGGCCGGTCACGGCGCCCGGGCGGTCACGGCGCCCGGTGCGGCGCCGGACCCCAGGCCGGTCGGCCGGGGCGGGCGCCGGCCCCCGGGCACGGCGCCGGCCATGAGGCTTGGTCAGAGCGCCTGGACGAGCTGCAGGGCGTAGCCGGCGGCCAGGGCGCCCGCGGCGCAGAAGCCGAGATAGAGGGCGAAGACGCGGGGCTTCACGATGCCGAAGACCGCCGACATCGCCGGCAGGGGCGTCACGGCGCCGCCGACCAGGAAGGCGAGCGCCGCCGGATCGCCCATGCCCTGCCCGAGGAGCCCCGCGGCGATGCCGAGCGCCGACACGCCCGTCGTGTAGAAGGGGATGCCGACAAGGGCGGCCAGGGGGACGGCGAAGCCGCTTTCCTTGCCGAGAAGGCCGGCGACCGCCGCCGAGGGCACGTAGCGCGTGATGAGCGCCTCGAGGACGAAGGCGAGGCCCATGAAGACGAAGAGCCGTCCCAGCACCCCGAGCGCGTCCCGGCCAAAGCCGCGCAACCTTTCCGCCGGACCCATGGGCGCGCCTTCGCCGCGGTCACAGCCGCAAACGGGGGCCCCGCCGGCGGCGCCGCCGGAAACCCGGCCCGAACCCGAAGAGCCGCGGGCGGAAGCCGCGGCCGGTCCGGCCTTCGGCGCGGCGGCCGCCGGCGAGGCGCAGCAGGCGGCGACGGCCGCGGGCGCGACGGCCGCCGGCGAGGCGCGGCAGGCGGCGACGGCCAGGGACGCGGAACCCGCGGCCGGCGCGGAGACGGGCCGCCATTTCGCGCGCCCCGCCGTCGCCTTCGCGCGGTCGCCGCGGAGGATGTCGTTTCCGATATGGCCCTTGCGCTCCAGCAACAGCGTCGCGTAGCCGGCGCCGAGGCTCATCGCGAAGGTCGCGCCGAGGCGCCAAACCGCGAGCTCCCAGCCGAGGGAGCCGACGCTGAGGAAGAAGATCTCCGGATCCATGGAGGGCGAGGCGAGCCAGAAGGCCATCACCGGCGCCAGGGGCATGCCGCCCGTCAGCAGGGCGGCGATGATGGGCACGACGCCGCAGGAGCAGAAGGGGCTCAGGGCGCCGACGAGGACGGCGACGAGGACGGCGACCGCCTCGTTCTTCTTGAGGGCGCCTTCGATGCGCTTCGAAAGCCCCGCCCGCTTCAGGTAGACGGCGAGGGGAATGGACAGCGCGAGGTAGGGCAGGATGTGGAGGAAGGCCTTGCCGACGAAGGCGGCGATCCAGAAGAGCTCGCCGAAGATGGAATTCATGCAGTCTCCTTTATCGTATTTATACGATATTGAAAATATGGCGAAGCCCCGAAAGGCCCGCCCCGCCTAGAAAATCGCGTCCACGGACTCCCGGAACCAGGCGATCGCCTCGCGGTCAAGCTGGTAGCAGGTCGCCGGGCCCTCGATTTCGCCGACCACCCAGCCCGCCTCCCGGAGCACCTTGAGGTGCTGGGAAACGGTCGCCTGGGCCAGGGGGAGATGGTCGACGATCTGCCCCGTGATGCACCCGGGATGGGTGACGAGAAACTTGAGGATCTCGAAGCGCACGGGATTGCCGGCGGCCTTCATCATTTCCACGAAACGCTCCTGCCGGCTTCCCGAGATCGCCAGGCTGCAGCAGGCCCGGGGAACGCCGGGTTTCCTGTCGTTCATATCGCAATATTACGATATTGATCGCAAGGCGTCAAGGGCGGATCGGGGGAATCCGCCGGAAACGCCCCGGGATCGCGCTAGGGAGCGAGCAGGGCCGCGACGACCTCGTCGGAGGGGGGCACGGGCCGGCCGCCGCGGGTCATGGCGACCGCGACCTTGGCCGCCGCCGCGAGGACGCCGGAGGGGAGCTTCACCGCCTCCTGGTGGAAGACGAGCTTGAGCCGTCCCTCGCGCCCGACCCGGAGCCGGACAAGGAAGCGGTCGCCGCTCCGCAAGGGGCTCTTGTAGTCCACCTCGATCCGGTAGACCACCGGATCGACGCCCGCCGCGTGCATCGCGGCGAAGTCGAGCCCGCGCGCCTTCAGGAACTCGTGGCGCGCGTGCTCGAAATAATGCTGGTAGTTCGCGTTGTTGACGATGCCCTGGATGTCGAGCTCGTAGTCCCTCACCAGGAACTCGAGCCCGAAGCTCCAGGGATCGCCGGCCGCTCCGCTTTCGCCCATCGCGGCCCTAGAGCTCGTAGCGCTCGCCGTACTTGACGACCTGCACGTCCCTCACCCCCTTGCCGAGGAGGAAGGAGCGCATCGCGGAGAGGCTCTCGGGCTCGCCGTGGACGAGGAAGACCTTCTTGAGGCGCTCCGGGTCGAGCATGGACATCCACTCCCAGCTCTCCTCGTAGTCCGCGTGGGCGCTGAAGGCGTTGATCTCCGCGACCTCGGCGTTGACCCGGAAGAAGTCTCCGTGGATGCGGACCTCGGGCTCGCGCTCCTTGATCCGCCGCCCCAGGGTGTTGGCCGCCATGTAGCCGACGATGAGGATGGTGTTGCGCTGGTCGGAGATGTAGTGCATGAGGTGGTGCTGGATGCGCCCCGCCTCGCACATGCCGTCCGCGCTGATGATCACCATCGGCTCGCGCATGTCGTTGAGCCGCTTGGAGTCCTGCACGCTGGAGGAGAAGTGCAGGGAGTTGAAGCCGAAGGGATTCTCGTGGTGGCGGACGAAGGCCTGGTGGGTCTCCTCGTCGTAGCACTCCGGATGGATCTGGAAGATGCTCGTCGCGTTGATCGCCATCGGCGAGTCCACCCAGATCGGGATCTCGGGGATCTTCTTCCGGTCGGTGAGCATGTGGAAGTAGTACACGAGCTCCTGCGTGCGCTCGATCGCGAAGGAGGGGATGATGATCTTGCCCCCGCGCTTCACCGTGCGGTTGACGATCTCGGCGAGCATGTCCATCGCGTCGGCCGCGGACTCGTGGAGCCGGTCGCCGTAGGTCGCCTCGATGACGAGGTAGTCCACCGGCGGGATCGGCGAGGGGTCGCGGATGATCGGCTTGTTCTTGCGGCCGAGGTCCCCCGTGAAACCGATCGCCACCTCGCGGCCGGAGCGGTCGCGCGCGAGCATGCGGCAGATCGCCGAGCCGAGGATGTGACCCGCGTCGAAGAGCTCGATGCGCATGCCGTCGCCGATGGGGAGGGGCCGCCCGTAGGAGACCGTGACGAACTGGCCCATCGCCTTGACGACGTCCTCCTCGTCGTAGAGGGGCTTCCAGTCGAACTTCTGCCCCTTCTTGGCCGCCTGCTTGGACAGGTACTCGGCGTCGCGCGCCTGGATCGCCGCGGAGTCCATCATGACCACGCCCGCCAGGTCGCGCGTCGCGGGCGTCGCGTAGATGTTGCCGCGATAGCCGCGCTTGGCGAGGAGGGGAAGCATGCCGCAGTGGTCGAAGTGCGCGTGCGTCAGGACCACCGAGGAGAGGCTCTCCGGATCGGGG
>JAEUJG010000371.1 GCA_016794765.1 Spirochaetaceae bacterium
ACGAGGACTGCTTCGACATCTGGGCGGAAAACGGCGAGACGGTCGCGCGGATCACGGTGCCCGTCGGCCAGACCCACGTGGAAACCGTCTCCGCCCTGACGGAAGAGATCGTCAAGTCGATCACGAGCCTGCCGCAGTTCCCGGAGAACATCGTCCAGATCCAGCGCCTCATCGCCGATCCCCAGAGCCAGATGATCGACATCGCGCGCTACATCTCCACCGATCCCGCGATGACGGCCGACCTCTTGAAGCTCGTCAACTCCGCCGCCTACATGACCCAGAAGCGCGTCGACAACATCGTCGACGCGGTCAAGCTCGTTGGACTGCGCGGCATCAAGGGCCTCCTCTATTCCTACGGAACCTTCAAGATCCTCGGCGACGACTCCAACGCCGAACGCAAGAAGCTCTGGGACCACTGCTACCGGGCGGCCTACTACTCCTACAACCTCGCCAAGAATTTCAAGGCCGGCAACCGCAACCTCCTCGACGACGCCTACGTCGGCGGCATGCTCCACGACATGGGCAAGATCGTCTTCTCCTCGGTCCACCCCGCCCTGCTCGACAAGATCCGCGGCTTCTGCGGCGACAAGGGCATCCCGCCCGGGACCTTCGAGGACATGGCCGGCGGCATGAACCACGCCGAGATCGGCGCCCGCATCGCCGAGAAGTGGAACTTCCCCGATACCCTCACCGCGGCGATCCGCTTCCACCACGAGGTAAGCGCCGTGCCGCCGGAGCACAAGGATCTCGTGCAGACGGTCTACCTGGCCAACGCCTTCTGCGAGTACGAGAGCGGCGGTTTCACCTACGAGCAGATCGACACGAACGTCCTCGGGAGCTTCAACATCGTCGGCGAGCGCCAGTTCAAGAAGATCGTCGAGACGATGTCCGAAGGCTTCAAGCTGGAGACGAGCCGGATCGCCCGCGAAGCCGCCAAGAAATAAGGGCGCGACAAGCCCGCCCTGATCGAAAAGCCCGGATCATCCGGGCTTTTCCGTTTGCCGGTCCTGCGGGCGGAGGGGAGGCGCGCCGGCCGGGGGTCCGGTTGTGCTTGGTGCGGTGGGCGCGCCGGCTGGACCGCGGCGCCGGGGCCTTTCCTAATAGCGTTCCAGGAATTCTAGAAGGCCCTGCTGGGAGCCGCCGAAGTAGCGCGCCTCCAGGGCCGCCGCGGACTTGCCGAGATAGCGGAAGTGCCAGCTTTCCCATTTGTAGCCGGTCCGCGCGGTCATCCCCTCCGGATAGGACAGGGAAAAACCGAAGGCGCCGGCGTTCGCCGCCAGCCAGCGCGAGGCGGCGGTTTCCGCGAAGCTCTCGTCGATGGGCGCGAAGTCGAGGGCGCTGCCGAGTTGGTGCTGGGAGCGCCCCGGAGCGGCGATGCTCCGCTCCGTCTCAGCGAGACCCTCCGCCGCCACGGAGCGCTCAAAGACGCCCTTTTGGTAGGCAAAGGAGCGGTAGGCGGAGCCGACGAGGAGGACGACGCCGGCCTCGCGGGCCGCCTTGTCCATCCCGAGAAGGGCCGCGACGACGGGGCGCCGGAGCCTGTGCCCCGCGCGCGAGAGGGACAGGCCCGTTCCGTCCAGGGCCGCGAGGTCGGCCGGCTCGAAATCCGCGGCCAGGGCGCGTTCCTTGTCCGCCCGCAGGAAGAGCGCCGGATCGGCTGTCCGCTCGGACTCCACCGCGCCCAGGAGCTCCAGGAAGGGCGCGGGCGCCGCGGCGATGCGGGCTTCGATCTCCGCGGCCTCCACCGGCGCCAGGGCGGCCCGCAGGGCGGCGGCGGCGCGCGCCAGGCGCGGATCCGGAGCCGCGGCCGGCGCCGCGGGGGCGGCCGCCTTCGCGGGCGAACAGGCCGTAAGGGCAAGCAAGGCGCAGGCGGCGAGGAGGTTGCCGGCGGCGTGAAGGCGGAGGGAGCGCATGCCGAGGACTATAACCTCCCTCCCCGAGGGAGGTGAAGGGGAAGGCCGCGACGGCCGCCGCCTCGCTCGCCGCGCCGGGCGCATGGCCGACCGCGTCCCCGGCGGCCGCGGACGGTCCTTGCCCCGGCCCGCCCCGCCGGTGCATGCTCCCGGACATGAAGCCAGCCACCTACGCCGCCCTGGAGGCGACGCGCCGGGATTTCCGGGCCCTCGTCGAGGAGTGGAGCGCCGCCGTCCCCGGCCTCGCCGCGCTCCAGGACGAGCTCCGCGAGTCCCTCGGCTACGACGACTACCGCGTCGAGACGCCGGTCGTCTACAACCGCGACCTCGACGCCCTCGGCCCCGAAAGCCGGGTCGCGATCATCCTCGTGGCCGACAATCCCGGCAAGAAAGAGCAGCTCGCGCGGAACAACCGCTACCTCGTGGGCCAATCCGGCAAGCTGGCCGAGGGCTGGTTCGCCCGCGAGCTCAAGCTCGATTTCCGGAAGGACGTGCTCATCCTCAACAAGACGCCCCTCCACACGCCCAAGACCGCCGAGCTCCGGAAGCTCCTCGTCCTCGCGGGCGCGCCGGGCACGAAGCGCCGGTCCGCCCTGGAATCCCTGGTGCGGGACAGCCAAGCCGCGATGGCCGAACTCGCCTTCCGCCTCCACGCCGCCTCGGAGGCGCCGCTCTGGATCTCCGGCTACGGCGAACTCGGTCCCAAGGGCCTCTTCCGCCCCTACGCGGAGGCCCTCGGCCGGCTTTACGCCGACGCCGCCCCCGCGCTCCGCGACCGGGTCTGGCTCTTCCGCCACTTCTCGATGAACCAGTTCGCGATCGAGATGAAGGAAAAACGCGATCCGCGCGGATCCCTCATGGAGGAACTCGCTCGGATCGGGGCCGAGAACCGAAAACGGATCCTGGGCTGGTAAGCGGCGGCGCCGCCGCCTCGCTCCGGGGGAATTTGCATTCGGCAAGCGAACCCGCGATAGTTGTTCGCATCCTCGAAGCGGAGGGTGCGCGTGCCCAGGCCCAAGCCCCTGTTGCCCTTCCTCGCGACACTCCTGCTCTCGGGCGGGTTGGTCGTCGCGCAAGAGCCGGTCGCGGCCCGCGTCCTCCTCCTTCATTCCCATTACCAAGGCTACGCGTGGACCGATTCGGTGACCGCCGGCGTGCTTGAGGGCTTTGCCGCCTCGGGTAGCCAGGTGGACCTGTCGGTCGCCTACCTCGATTCCCGGCGCCGGCTCGACGCGGCCTACGAAGCGGCCTTCGGCGCCTATATCGACGAGCGCTACGAGGGGATGCCCCCGGACCTGGTGATCGGCTCGGACAACGAAGCCCTGGCCTTCCTCTCGCGGCGCGGCTCCCGAGTCCTTGAAAGCGCGCCGACGGTGTTCTGCGGCGTCAACGGCTACGCGCCGGAACTGACCGCGGGACTCGCGGAGGTCAGCGGCGTGACCGAGGAACCGGCCATGGCGGACACCTTGCGGATCGCCCTCGGCCTCCATCCGGGCACGCGGAGGATCGCCGTGTTCGTGGGCGACAACCCGACGGCGACGATCATCGAACGGCAATTCGCCGAAGAGGTGGAGGCGTCCCTTGCCTCCCGCCTCGACTTCGTCCACCGGCGCGGGCTCACCGTGGAGGATTTCGCCGCCGCCGCCCGCCGGGAGGAACCGGGCAGCCTCATCGTCCTTCTCAACATCAGCAAGGATTCGCGGGGCAACACCATCGACCCGCGGCGAGCGGCGCGGGAGGTCTCCGCCGCGAGCCGGGTGCCGGTCTACTCGTTCTGGGATTTCTACCTTGGCCACGGCATCGTCGGCGGCCGCGTCGTTTCGGGCAGGGAGCAGGGGATGGCCGCCGCCGCCATCGGCCTCCGGGTACTCGCGGGCGAACGGGCCTCCGCGATCCCCGTCGAGCGCGGCGTCCCGGGTCCGGCCTCCTTCGACTGGAGCCAGCTCGAGCGCTTCGGCATCCGTGCCTCATCCTTGCCGCCCGGCGCCGTCGTCATCGGCCGGCCACCCTCCTTCTGGGACCGCCACGGCCCCGTCCTCCTCGTCGCGGGGAGCGTCATCCTCGGCCTCGGAGGCTTCGCGGCGGCCCTCCTCGTCGCCGTCGCCCGCCTGCGCTCCGCCGAGCGGCTCCTCCTCGAGGAGGAGCGGTCGCTGCGTTCGACCTTGGAGGAAAAGGAAGTCCTCCTCCGCGAGGTGCATCACCGCGTGAAGAACAACCTCCAGATCATCGCCTCGCTCCTCAGCCTGGCCTGTCCCGACGACGGGGAGGAACCGGTCTCCGAGCTCCTTCGGTCCAGCCAGGCGCGGATCGAGACGATGGCGATCGTCCACGACGAGCTCTACGATTCCGACAATTTCTCGAGGATCGACCTCTCCGCGCTGGCGGAGAAGATCGGCCTGCGCCTCCAGTCGGCCTGGGAGTCGCGGACGGTGCGCCTCTCGGTTGCGAAGGCGGGGCCCGGTCCCTGGCTTCCGCTCGACCTGGCCTTGCCCGTGGCGCTGGTCATCGACGAGCTCGTCGGCAATTCCTTCGCCCACGCCTTTCCCGGCGATCGTCCCGGCCGGATCCTCGTGGAAGCCGGGCTCGAGGAGGAGAACCGCGTCCTCAAGCTCGTCGTGACGGACGACGGCGCGGGGCTTCCGCCCGGCCTCGATCCGTCGCGCGCCTCGACGATCGGTTTTCTCATCGTCCGCAGCCTGGCGGCGCAGCTCGGCGCCGAACTGTCCTTCGGCGACGCCGCGCCCGGCCTCGCCTGCGTCCTCCGCATTCCCCTCGACGGCCGCCGCGCCGATCCGAAACACGCGAACCAACGGGAGTCCCAATGAAAAGCGTCACAACCAAGATCATCGCCCTCGTCATCGGCGCCTCGCTCTCGGTGGCCCTCATCTTGGCGCTGCTCTTCGTCAACCTTCTCGGCGCGACCTCGGCGGCCGACATCGCGCTGCTCGAGAAAACGCTCAGGACCGACTTCGACCGCCTCATCAAGCACGAGGTGGAGACGGCGGCGAGCATGCTCGAGACCCTCGGCAAGCTGCGGGACGAGGGCAAGCTCGACAAGGACGAAGCCCGCCGGCTGGCGGAGACCATCCTGAGGAACGCGCGCTTCGGGACGGACGGCTATTTCTGGGCCGACACGCCCCAGGGCGTCAACGTCGTCCTGCTCGGAAAGGCCGACGCGGAGGGCAAGAACCGGCTGGCCTCCAAGGACCTCAAGGGCAACGAGTTCATCAAGGCCATCCTGGAGGCGGGCCTGGGCGGGGGCGGCTACACCGACTACTGGTTCCCCAAGGCGGGGGAGACCACGCCCCTGCCCAAGCGGAGCTACAGCCTCCACGTGAAGTCCTTCGATTGGGTGATCGGCACCGGCAACTACGTCGATTCCATCGACGCGATCGCGCGGGACCAGACGAGGGAGGCCGCGGCGGGCGTCCGCAGGGCGGCCATCCTCGTCGCGATCGCGGCCGCGGCCCTTTCCGCCCTGCTGTCCGTCATCGCCGTGGCCTACGGTCGCCGCCTGTCGCGGCCCCTGCTCTACGCGGTGGACAAGGTCCAGGCGATCGCCTCGGGCGACCTTCGGGTCGACTTCGACGCGCGGCTCGCCGCCGGCAAGGACGAGACGGGGCTCCTCCTCCGGAGCCTGGCCACGATGCGGGACGATCTCGCGGCGCTGTTGCGAGCCATCGGCGAAAGCTCCAGGCACGTCGCGGGCGGCAGCTCGGAATTCAAGTCCGCGGCCAACGGCATCGCGGAAAGCGCTTCCAGGCAATCCGCCACGGCGGAGGAAGTCTCCGCCGCGGTGGAGGAGCTGACGGCCTCCACGAGGAACAACGCGGCCGGCGCCACCGAATCGGAGCGCATCGCCGCCGAGGCGGCCGCCGAGGCCAAGGCCGGGGACGAGGCCGTGCGGGACGCCGTCGCCGCCATGCGCTCCATCGCGGAGCGGGTGGGAATCATCGAGGACATTTCCCGCCAGACCAACATGCTCGCGCTCAACGCGGCGATCGAGGCCGCCCGCGCGGGCGAATCCGGCAAGGGCTTCGCGGTCGTCGCGCAGGAGGTGAGGAAGCTCGCCGAGCGCAGCCGGGAGTCCGCGGAGGAGATCCGCGGCATCTCCACGGAGACCGTGGCCAAGGCGGAACGCGCGGCCGCGGCGCTGGCGGCGCTGACCCCCATCATCGAGCGGACCTCCGCCCTCGTCGCGGAGATCGGCGCGGCGAGCCGCGAACAGGAGACCGGCACCGGCCAAATCGAGAAGGCGATGGCCCAGCTCAACGAGACGGTCCAGAAGAACGCCGCGGCCGCGGAGGAGCTGGCCGCCTCCGCCGATTCCCTGGCGGACGAGGCCCGCGGCATGGATGAAAGGGCGGGCGCCTTCAGCCTTTAGCGCCGCCCCTTCGGGATCAGCCGGAGGTAGACCTGCTTGCCCGGATTGTAGGGGTTGTCGCGCTCGTCGATCTCGAAGAGGCCGGAGGCCTTGATGAGGTCGCCGAGCTTGCGGTAGCCGTAGTTGCGCGGATCGAAATCGGGCTGGCGGTTCGCGATGTTCGTTCCCACCGAACCGAGGTAGGCCCAGCCGAACTCGTCGGCGGCGTCCTCCGCGGCGCTCCGGAGCAGGTTCGCCACGCGGCGGTCGCCCTTCAGGTCGGAGGCGCTGGACTTGGCCGGCTCGCGGCCGTGGCTCTCCTCCTCCGGCTCGCGGAGGATCTCGGTGTAGATGAACTTGTCGCAGGCCGCGACGAAGGGCTTGGGCGTCTTCTTCTGGCCGAAGCCGAGCACCATCTTCCCGTCCTCGCGGAGGCGCATCGCGATCCGCGTGAAGTCCGAGTCGCTGGAGACGATGCAGAAGCCGTCGAGGCTCTCGGTGTAGAGCAGGTCCATCGCGTCGATGATCATCGCGCTGTCGGTCGCGTTCTTGCCCGTCGTGTAGCTGAACTGCTGGATGGGCTGGATGGCGAACTCGAGGAGCTTGTCCTTCCAGGAACGGAGGTTCGTGCTCGTCCAGTCGCCGTAGATGCGCTTGACGCTCGCGATGCCGTATTTGGCCACCTCGCCGAGGAGTCCCTCGACGATGGAAGCCTGGGTGTTGTCGGCGTCGATGAGGACGGCGAGCTTGAGCTGGCCCTGGTAGCCGGTCTCGGGCTTGGGCTGGTCTTGGTATGACTGGTTTCGTTTCATGCTTCTTCTCCGAATAGGGATGCGCGCATCCGCTTCACGGAGCTCATGGCTCCGAGCGGAATGCGGACGGGGCCGCCGGTCGCGAGGTCTTCCGCCTCGAGGACGAGCCCCTTTTCGGTCTTTTCGAGCCGCGCGGGCCTAACGAGGGCGCGCGCGGGATCGGCGCCCGGCAGCCGATAGGCGACCTCGAGCCGGTCGCCGCTCGTGCGGAGCGCCCTTTCGACGATGCGGACCTTGCCGGCGTAGTCGAGCCCGCCCGCCTCGATGCGCTCCGGCCGGGCTTCCGCCTGCGATAGCTGCCGTTCCGAAAGGATGATGCGCCGCTCGATGCGGTCCTGGAGCTCGCGGACGACGTCGGCGCTCGCCGCCGTCACGAGCGTCGTTCCGGCCGCGCCCGTGGCGCCCGCGGCCTGGCCGGCGCCCTGCCCCGCGCCCTGCCCGACGCCGGCCAGGGCCGCCTTGAGGGACTCGATCCGCGGCCGCGGATCGAAGGAGGGCCGCGCGGCGCCCGCGCCCATGCCGGCGCCAGTACCCGCGCCGAGGCCCGCGCCGGCCGCCAGGGCCTGGAGGGGAGCGACGGCCTCCGCGAGTTTCGCCTCGAGTTCCGCGGTCCGCCGCCGCGCCTGGTCGCCGACCTGTCGGCGGCCTTCGTCGCCGGCGCTCCCGCGGTCCCCGATGCCCTCGGTCCCCGCCTGCGGCGGGGCGCCTTCCGGAACGGGGCCGTCGACGAAGCGCGGAGCCGAGGCCCGCGTCTCGGGCGGCGCTTCGAGGCCGGCGCGGCGCAGGACCTCCTCCGCCTCCTCGGGACTCGCTACGGCCAGGACGTAGACCCCCGGCGCCAGCTTTTCCGCGACGTAGGGCGCGAGCCGCTCCGAGCGCTCCACGAGCTGCCGCAAGCGCTCGTCCGCGACGAGGACGAAGCCGCGATAGAGCCTGAGCGCGCGGAATTCCTCCTCCCAGGACTTGAAGGAGAAGACGAGGCTCTGCGGCAGGGGGCGGCCCGCCATGGACTCGAGGCGGCGGATGGCCGCCGCCGCGCCGAGTCCGGCCGCGAAGGCGCGCCGGGCGCTGTCGCGGTCGAGTTCCAGGCTCCAGACCTTGCCGACGGCCGTCGGCCTGGCCAGGGAGCCCACAAAAAGGCGATCCTCGAGGCCGGCCTCCGGCATGAGGTGGAGGGCGTGCGAGCCCTCCGCGACGAGGACGGGCTTGTTCCCGGCGGCGGCTTCGGCCGGGGCCGCGCCGCGCCAGGGAACCGCGAGGCGAAGGCCGCCGCCCGTATCCACCGCCAGGCCGAGGCTCAAGAGGGCCGCGAGTAGGCGCTCGGCGGCGGCGCCCTCGAGGGTGCGGGTCGCGCCGAAAAGGCCGCCCTGCCCCGCCGCCGCTCCGCCCTCGCCCGGGCCGGGCGATCCGGCGCGGCGCAGGATGGGCGCGGCGGTCGCGGCGCGCCTCGACGCGAGGCCGAGCCAGCGCGAAAAGCCGCCGCGGGAGAACAGGAGCCCCTCCGGCGCCGCGGCGATCGCCGCCGCCAGGAGCCGGGCCTCCGCCTCCAGGGAGGCGCGCTCCTCGAAGGAGCCGAGGCCGCCCTCTCCGGAGCGCGCCAGCGCCGCGGCGAGGAGGGCGGGCAGGGCCGCTCCCCATTCGGCCGCGAGGGCGGTAAAGGCGACGGGGTCGGGCCGCCCCTCTTCCTCGCCGACAAAGGCGCCGACCGCGGCGAAGGCCCGCGCCATCGCGTCAAAGCGCGTCCCCTCTCCGCTCGCCGCCTGCGCCGCGCCGCCCGCGGCCAGGCCGGGGAAAAGCGAGGCCGCGCGCTCGGCGGCGCGCTTCATGAGGCCGCCTCCCTTCTTGAGGCTCCCGGGCGCGTGTTCGAGGAAGAGGAAGAAGGCGACCGCCGCCTTCGCGTCCACCGCGCCGGCCAGGGCCTCGGCGGCCGCCGCGGCCGCGGCCGGGTCCGGCTCTCCGCCGGGCGCCGGCACGGGCATCGTGGAACCTTCAGCGCCGAAAAGAAGAAGGGGATCGAGGACGGCGCCGGCCAAGTCTCCCGCCAGGAGGGGGTTCACCGCGAGGAGGCGGCGCCCGCCCGATTCAAAGCGGAAGAGGAGGAGACGGTCGAGGAGGTTGGCCACGCGGATGCCCAGGTCGAAGAGCGGGAGCTCTCCGGCGAAGAGGCCCCGGAGCTCCGCCTCGAGGAGGGGGCCGGCCAGGAGGACGCCGCCGAGGACCCGCGCGTCCAGGGGATCGAGGAGGGCCAGGACCCCTTCCCGGACGTCCGGCCGGCGCAGGAAGGCAGCCAGGCGCTGGACGAGTTCGCGCTTGTCGTAGGGCGTCTTCACGGGACCGAGGTAGTTGCGCGCCGCTCCGATCAGCGCCTCCGTGTCGGAGGCGAGGAGGGTCGCCGTCCAGAGCTCCTCGTCCACGCGGGGCGCCCTGCCGGAGGCGCGGCCCGCGCCGGGGCCGTGGGCGTGGCCGTGGCCCGCGCGCTCGCTCATTCCCAGGCCTCGATCTGGTAGCGGTAGCCCTGCTCGGTCAGGAACTTCCGCCGGTTCGAGGCGAACTCTTCCTCGACCGTATAACGCGTCACCAGGGAGTAGAAATACGAGTTCCGCTCCTTGGGGCGCAATATGCGGCCGAGGCGCTGGGCCTCCTCCTGCCGCGAGCCGAAGCTGCCGGAGACCTGGATGGCTACGGAGGCGTCGGGCAGGTCGATGGCGAAGTTGGCGACCTTGGACACGACGATGACCCGGACGCGGCCCGCGCGGAAGTCCGCGTAGATCTTCTCGCGCTCCGGATTCGGCGTCTTGCCCGTTATGAGCGGCGCGTCCAGTTCCTTGGCGAGCCTGCCGAGCTGGGCCAGGAACTGGCCGATCACCATGACGAGGTCGTCGGGATGGTTCTCCACGAGCTCGCGAACGGCCTCGAATTTCGCCGTGTTCTCGGCGGCCAGGCGGTGTTTTTCCCGCGGCTCGGAGACGGCGTAACGGAGCTCCTCCTGCGGGGGCAGGGGGATGCGGATCTCGCGGCAGTAGGCCTCGGCGATGAAGCCCTTGCGCTCCAGCTCCTTCCAGGGCACGTCGTAGCGCTTGGGGCCGATGAGGCTGAACACGTCCTCCTCGCGGCCGTCCTCGCGCACGAGGGTCGCGGTGAGGCCGAGACGCCGCACGGCCTGGATCTCCGCGACGACGCGGAAGACCGGCGCGGGCAGGAGGTGGACCTCGTCGTAGACGATGAGGCCCCAGTTCTCGCGGCGGAACAGGTCGAAGTGGGGAAAGTCGGCGTCCTTGTCCGGCCGCCAGGTGAGGATCTGGTAGGTGGCGACGGTGATCGGCCGGACCGTCTTCTCCGCGCCCGTGTACTCGCCGATCGACTCCTCGGGCACGTCCGTCTTGTCGAGGAGCTCGTCGATCCACTGGTGCACGGCGGCGATGTTCGTCGTCACGATCAGGGTCTTGCGGCCGACGGCGGCCATCGCGGCCATGCCGACGACCGTCTTGCCCGCGCCGCAGGGCATGACGATGACGCCGTAGCCCGAGCCCGGCAGGCCGCCGCCGACGAAGGCGGAGAGCGCGTCCGTCTGGTAGGGCCTGAGGCCGAAGGACCCGCCCGAGCGCCGCTCCGGCAGGAGCTTGAAGGAAAAAGGATCGCCGGGCGTCAGGGGCGCCACGTCCTTCACGGGCCAGCCGAGGCGGAGGAGCTCGCGCTTCACCGTGCCGCGCTCCGTGAGGAGGACGCGGAAACCGCCCGGGCAGGGGGCGAGCCACTTGGCGAGCCGCTTGTTTGCCGCGAGCTCGCGCTCCACGCCGGGATCGGCGCAGGAGA
>JAEUJG010000493.1 GCA_016794765.1 Spirochaetaceae bacterium
CGCTCCGCGCCACGATCGCCATAACCCGTCAGGGCGATCCTCTATTCGGCGCGCCGCGCCAGGATCGCCATGACGTCGCCGAAGCCGAGGGGCTTGGCGGCCCGGTCCAAGGGGCGCTTCAGGAAGGCGGGGCGCAGGCCCTTGGCCCAGCCCCCCCAGGTGACGAGGCGCTCCACGACGAAACCCCGCGATTCGAGGAGGGCGACGAGGGTCCCGCGGGAGAAGAGGTACAGGTGGTCGTAGATCGCGCTGCGCCACGAGGCGCGGAAAAGCCGCGCCAGGAGGCCGTCGGCGTTCGGCGTCGTGAGGACGAGCAGGCCGCCGGGGACGAGGAGGCGCCTCGCCTCGTCCAGGAAGGCGCCGGGTTCGTTGAGATGCTCGATGAGATGGGAGGCGTGGATCGCGTCGAAGGAGGCCGCTTCGAGCGCGGCGGCCTCCAGGGTCGAGGCGCGCAGGTCCAGGCCGAAGCGCGCTCGCCCGTAGGCCGCCGCCGGGGCGCAGGCTTCCACGCCGAGGCAGGCCCAGCCGCGGTCGCGGAAGGATGTCAGGAGGGCACCCGTCGCGCAGCCGACGTCGAGCACGCGCGGCGCGGCGGGCGGGGTATCGGTTCCCGCCTTCCTGGGCGCGGGCCTTTCGGCGCGCTTCCAAAAATCCAGGTCGGCCAAGGCGAGAAGCTCCAGGTCGCGGTACTCGAACTGCCGCTCGGCCTCATACGCGAGGTAGCTTTCGTCGTAGCGCGCCAGGACGGCCTCCGCTTCGGGCTGGGGATTTTGTTGGATGAGGCCGCAGGAGCGGCAGCGGGAAAAACGAAAGGCCCCGCACTCCCAGAGCGGCGTCGGCTCGGCGCCGCCGCAGAGGACGCAGGGCCTCGGACGGCTCGTTTCCGCCCGCGGATTCGTCGCGAAGGTCTTCATTCCACGCCGACGACCCAGGTCGCCGCGCGTTCGTTGCCGGCGAAATCCCGCACGAGGATTTCTATGGTTGAACGGCCGCGCGTAAAGGTCCTTTCGGCGAGGATGGCCCTGCCGTCCGGCGCGAGATAGGCTTCCCGGCTCCTCGGCGCCTCGGGAAAAAGGAAAAGACTCCCCTTCCGCCCTTCGGCTATGTCGTAGCGGAGCTCGGCGATTTTCGCCCCGTCCACGACGAGACGGACGTAGAAGGGCGCCGGCGCCCCCGCGGACCAAGGCGCATCGAGGGGATCCGCGATGTCCACGGCGATCGCGTAGCCGCCCTGCCGGACCGACTTGGTCTCGCCGAGCACGTAGCTCTTGCCTTCCCGCACCAGGGCCGCCGAGCGGATGTTCGGCGGCGTGACGTCCTTGAGGCGCGGCAGGAGGAGGTAGGGATTCACCCAACGCGCGGCGCCGCGGTCGTAGAGGGAAAAGAAGAGCCCGGCGCCTTCGGTCCAGCCGGAGGCCCCGGCGGCGCCGAGGATCTGGCCGCCCTTAACCTTGCCGAGGTAGGAGGACACGCTTCCCGGAGCGAGGCCGGCGTAGACGCCCGCCAGGCCGCGTTCGTGCTCCACGACGGCGAAGGACCCGAGGGTCGAAGGCAGCCTGGTCGCGGCGCCCGGGTCGTCGCGGAAATAGACGAGTTCGCCCTCGCCGGCGGCGCGGACGAGGGCCGCGTCGGACGCGAGGGCGATCCCGGCGACAAAACGGCCGCGGGCCGGCGTACCGAAGGTCGCGGGGGGCCGCGCCGCGTCGAGGGGCCATTCGAGGGCGGAAGCGAGGCCCGCGGAGGCGAGCCCCGCCAGGACGAGGGCGAGGCGGGCCGCGGCCCTCCCAGATCGCGCATCGTGCCGCATCACTCCTCCTTCAAGTCCATCCTGAGAATGGAGGCGGCGCCGCCGCCCTCCGCGATGCCGAGGAACACCGCGTCGCCGGACCTCGAGACGAAGGCCTCCGACGCCGTGAAGGGGGCCGTGAACAGCCGCCTCCCTGCGGGAGAGGCGATGAGCACGCCCTTCTCCGCGCCGCCGCCTTCGAGGAGGAGGAGGAGGCCGCGGTCGGCCAGGTACTCGCCCACGGAGGCCAGCCGCGCGGCTGAAAGGCTCGCCTCGCGCCGGGCGGCGCGGTCGTAGAGGCCGAGGCCGGTGGGACTCTCGTAAGCGAGGTAGGAGCCGTCCCCGGTGAAGGCCATCGCCACCGGGCGGCGATAGTCGGATTCGAGCCAGCGATGGTAAGTGACGCGGTATGCGGCCGATCTGCGCTCCAGGACCACGAGGCGCTGCCTGTCGAGCCCGGAGACCGCGGCGACCATCTCCCCGTCCGGAGAGACCGCGCAGCCGTAGATGCCGGCGATCCTGGAGCCGCCGGGGGAGAAGGACAGGAGCTCGGCGCCCTTGGGGCCGACGCCGACGAGGCTTCCGTCCATGAGGCCGAAGAGCGCGAGCTCCTCGGAGGCGTCGAAGGCCGTCACGATGGAGGGGAAATCGCGGGACCACAGCGCGGCGCCGTCCGGCCCGATCTCGGCGACCGAAGCCTGGCCGGGCCTGAGGAGGAAAAGCCGCCCCGCGGCGAAGAAGGGATAGCCCGGTTCCGTTATGCGCGCGAGCTCGGCTCCGCCCGCCGAGCGCAGGCTGAGCGATTCCGGCAGGCGGTCGTAGGCGATGTAGGCGCCCTTGGACTGGGCGAGCCCGAAGGGAGCCGCGTCGGCGGAGGCGATGAGGCCCTGGGCGTCGAAATAGCCGTAGCGGCCGGCGAGGGCGTAGGGGAAGCCGGAGGCTCCCTTGTCGAAGCCGGTCGATCCCGGTCCGGCCTTCGTTTCGAGCGTCGCCACGCTCCTGTCGTCGATCACCATGGGCGCGGCGGCGCCCGACGGAGCCGCAGCCGGGGCGGCCGAAAGGGCGGCCGCGGGCAGGGCCCTGGCCCAACCCGGCGCGAGGACAAGGGTCTTGGGCAATGGCCGCGCGCAGGCGAAAAAATACGCGATGCCGGCGAGGGCGATCGCGGCGGCGGCGAGGCGTCGCTTCCCGATCTCTTCCATAAGGGCGCTTCAACCTTTCCGAAGCCCGCGCGCGAGCTTCCCTTTGATCGCCGAATCGTATATAGTATCAGTCCATACTGTCAACGTACAACGCGGAGGAGCCCATGGAAAGCGCCCGTCTCTTCGCCCTGGCACAGGAAGCGGCGAAAGCCTCCTATAGTCCCTATTCGAAATTCCGCGTCGGCGCCGCCCTGCTGTGCTCGGACGGCAGCGTCTTTACGGGCGCCAACGTCGAGAACCGTTCCTTCGGCCTCACGATCTGCGCCGAGCGCAGCGCCCTCGTCGCCGCCGTCAGCGCCGGCAAGCGCGACTTCGTCGGCATCGCCATCGCCACGCCGGACGCCGACTACCCGGTCAGCCCCTGCGGCGCCTGCCGCCAGGTCCTCTCCGAATTCCTCAAGCCCGAGGCGCCGATCGTCTTCGGCTCCTCTCCCGCGAAGCTCGTGGAGGCCACGGTGGGCCAGCTTCTCCCGAGCGATGCCCTTCACGAGCTCGCCGACCGCTGATTCACCGCCCGAACCCCGCTTCGCGGCCGCAGGCCCGGGGCCCTGGACGGACGACTGCCGGGCGCCGGGCGCCGCGCGATTGCCGGGCGCCGCGCGA
Organism: Spirochaetaceae bacterium; assembly: GCA_016794765.1. Lineage (GTDB taxonomy): Bacteria > Spirochaetota > Spirochaetia > Treponematales > Rectinemataceae > JAEUJG01. The sequence goes on from JAEUJG010000493.1 coordinate 3,592, forward strand.
CCTCAGCGCTTTTTTTCGTCCTGCCGCTTTGAATCGGCCTCGAGCTTCGAATTCCACACATCCATTTTTTTCTTCGTCGTCTCAACCTCATCCCGGTCGCCGAGGGCGACATGGATCCGCCGGAGCGCGGCGAGGTAGACGATCGCCTGCTTGAAGTCCTGGGACTTGTGCGTATAGAGCTCGTATTGCTCCCTGTAGCGGTCGGCGCAACGCTGGAAGAGCGTTTTCACCACGGCGAGATGGCCCATGAGGATCGGCCTGACCGGGGAATTGAAGTCGAGGTCGGCAACTATCGTCTTGAGGTCGATGAAGTTCTTGGAAATCGCGGCGTACTTGCCCCAAAGCTCGAGAAAGGACCAGCTGTACTTCGAGTTCTCGCCGAAGGCTTCCTCGTAGGACTGGATGGCGAAGCCGAATTTGCGGACAATCCGGAAGCGGGAGGCCGCGTCCAGGTCCTTGATTTCGGCGAGTC